>JAQBPZ010000137.1 GCA_028287225.1 Gemmatimonadota bacterium | reverse complement strand
GGCGCCCGGCGCCAGCGAATCGGTGACCGGCTTGCTCGTGTCGCGCCCGGTGACGTGGCGCGGGCGGCGCGGCGAGACGTCCTCCGAGAGCGTGCGCTCCACCCGGCCCGTGCGTTCGAGGAAGCGCACGATCTCGAGCGACATGGCGCGCAGGAGCGCCAGCTCGCGGTCGTCCACGGCCGCCCGGTAGGTGATGGCGCGCAGCGAGCGCATGATGTGCTCGGGAAAGCGCGTCTTGAAGAACTCGATCGCCGCCAGCGCGTTGTGCAGCTCCTCGAAGTACCGCTCGAAGAGGTCGGCCGTCGGCGGTGGCGCCTCCTTCCGGGGGCCGCGCAGGGTGCGCGTCGCATCGCCCGCCGCCAGATGCAGCTCGTACAGCGCAATCAGCACCGCCTGCGCCAGGTTCAGCGACGCGTGCTCGGTGGTGGGGATGTTCACCGCGGCGTGCACGCGGTCCAGGATCTCGTTCGGCAGGCCGCTGTCCTCGCGGCCGAACACGAGCGCCACGCGCCCGTGCTCCACGTAGCCGAGTGCCTCCTCGGCGGCCACCTTCGGGTCGATGATCTTCCACTTCGCCTTGCGGCGCCGGGCCGTGAAGCCCACGAGGCGCACGCAGTCCGCCACCGCCGAATCGAAGTCCGGGTAGGTCTCGATGGCGTTGATGATGTCCCAGGTGTCGTGCGCGATGCCCTCGAGCCGGGCCGGTTCGTACGCGACCGGCCTGACGAGACGGAGCGTGGTGACACCCATGTTCTTCATCGCCCGCACCGTGCCGGCGATGTTGATGGGGTTCTGCGGCTCGTACAGGACGACGGCAATGCGGGAGAGCTGCGAATCAGGCATCGGCGAGCGAGAAGTGGAGAAGCCGGGCACGTTCATGCCGGTCCCCACGAAGATAGACGAATTCTCCCGCCGCGCCCGAGAGCACCAGCTGGCCCTGCCGCCGCACCCGGCCCGCGGCGGCCTCGTTCACCACGAGATCCAGCCCGACGGTGGAGCCGGCGGTGGCCAGGTCCACCTCCACGTGCATGGCGTACCCGTCCTCGATGGAGTGCCAGCGGACCTCCGGCACCAGGCCCCCGCCCCACCCCTCCACGGGCAGGACGTCCACCTGGTCGCGGCCGGCGATCGGCACCAGCAGCCAGCCGCCGCTGCGCTCCTCCGTCACGAGATAGAGCTGGATGCCGTCGCCGTTGATCGCGGCCGGCTCGTTGTCCCACGGGTTCTCGGCGCCGGGGGCGACGAAGAGCCGCGACGAGCCGGACACCCGCACATCCAGCACGAGGATGGACCCGGTCCGGCGCACGGTCACCTCCGCCGTGGGCGACCCCGCCTCGCTCCACTCGAGCTCGGAGCGCCGGTAGTGCGCCTGGCCCAAGGTGTCCGCGAACGGCAACGCGAGGGGCTCGAGCTGGCCGGTGGGCTCCGCGTGCTCCAGCGGGATCTCGTCCGCCAGAAGGCTCGGCGGCCCCACCGAGGGTGCTCGATGGCTCGCGAGGTCCACGGACCGTCGCGCCCCAAGGCGGTCGGCGGTCTCGACGCGCCACCCGAGGTCGGTGCGCCGGTGCACGTGGCGGTCGCCCGCCCGCAGCTTCACCACGAGCGTGTCGCCGCTGCGCTCCACCTCGGACACCGCGTCGCGCCAGCTCCACACGCTCACGATGCGCCCGCTCGTCGCGCGCCGGCGCACCAGCAGCATCCGCTCGCGGCCCGGCAGGCCCGGCGCGCGAAGGGCCGACGCGGTCCACCACGATGTCCCGCGCCCCGTGAGCAGCCAGCCGCGCAGCCGGTGCGTCTCGCCCGGACGCGGGTCGCTGATGACGAGCCCCGTGGCCGAGGGCGGCGTGCAGCGCATGGAGTCCGTGAGGTAGGCGAATCCATCCTCGCGCGCCACGCTCTCCTCCAGCGGCAGGGCCTCGCGCGCGACCGGCCGGCCATCCTCCTCCACCAGGTCGACGCCGTGCAGCGGCAGCGCGATCTCGTGCGTCTCGTCGCCCTCCCACTCCAGCTCGTCGATCAGGTAGCCCTCCATCAGCACCACCGAGCGCCGCACCGTGAGGTCGGGCCCGAACTCGGCCGACGCGCTCATCCACCCCGCGCGCCCGTCGTCGGCAAAGCCGAGGAGCTTTCCGTTCACGCGCGGCTGGGACCGCCCGTCGATGAGCGGCGCGGTGTGCGCCAGCGTGCTGCGGTACCAGTGCAGCGACTCGTCGACGTACGAGCCCGTCCCCGGGTCGTCGAACCACCGCCGCGTGCCGTCCACCAGCAGCAGGTTGAGGCGGTCGGGATGACCATGGCCGCCCCCCGAGTGGCCGTAGTCCAGCCCGAGATACAGCGCGCCCCCGTCGCGGCGAAGGATGCCGAATCCCTGGGCGGGCAGCAGGTCGGAATCCAGCGGCTGCTGCTTCAGCGGCGGGAGCTGCTCGCGCGCGAGGAGGAGCGTGCGCCACGACAGGTCGGTGCGCACGAGTCCCGTGCCCGGCACGTTGCGCTCGACGTCGGCCGACGTAGTGGCGCGCCCGGTCTCGCCGCGGCGGATGGAGGGGTCGTAGAGGCGCGCCAGCCAGCCGACGAGCCGGTCGTCGTTCCGGCGCGCGAGCCCGAGCTCGCACGACTCCGCGACGCGCAGCTGGCGGATGGACACCGCGTACTGCGAGTCCCGGCGCGACGGGTAGGTGAGGTCGGGGAGGACGGTGCGCAGCGGCGCCACGAAGCCCGCGTCGAAGCGCGCGAGCAGGTCCGCCGGCAGCTCCACGCCGCTCACCTGCGCCATCTGCACGCCGTACCAGAGGCCGCGGTGCGCGAAGAGGTGGTAGTTCTCCCCCTCGTACCAGCTGCCGTCGGCGAGGAGCGCCTCGTCCAGGTGCGCCACGATGCCCGACGCCGAGTGGAGCGCGCCCTCGCGCATCGCCTCGTCGCCGAGCATGGTGCCCGCGGCGAGCAGCGCGGCATTGTTCCAGACCTGCCGGTTGGACATGCCCTCGTCATACGACGTGATGAGCGCCGCGCTGGGAGCGATGATTCGGTCGCGCACGCGTCCGCCGAGCGCCGTGACGGCATCGGAGGGCGCGCCGATCTCGAGCAGGTCCATGGCGATGCAGAGCTGCGTCAGCCAGATGGACTCCAGGTACGTGCTGAAGAAGGGGCGCGACGGCCCCAGCACGTTGTCCGCGTTGGGATACTTCAGGTACTGCGTCGCGTACGCGTCGAGCAGGTCGCTCGCCGTGGTGCGGCACGAGACGTCGTCGAGCAGGACGCCGAGCAGCGCGGCGTGCACCGTGCGCTCGGCGAGCCAGAGGTGGTGCCAGTAGAGCCGGAAGCGGTCGTGCAGCTCACCGGTGTGCTCGCGCCCGCAGCGCGGGCAGCGGTGGCGCTCGTCGAAGGGATTGTACGGCAGGAGCTCGCCGTCGCAGCTGCAGCGGCCTCCCTCGCGGGACAGGAGCGCCTTGCCGGCCGGCACCTCGTGCGGGGCCCGGACGAGCGGATCCAGCTCGGAGCGCAGCCCCTTGGTGAGGGAGGCGAGGGCGCCGCCGGCGACGGTGCGGCGGCCCAGGAGGGCATCGCGGGTGACGAGAACCGTCATCGCGCCGCGCCGCGTGGCGCGAGGCTCCAGTCGTGCACCGTGGCCAGCTCCCCCCGCAGGTCCATCCGTACTCCATCCACCCGTCGCGACATTCCCTGCACCCCTCGAGCGTGAAATATCCACGTCGCAGGCGCCAGTGTATCGAGCGCCTGCTGCACCGCGACCCATGCGTCGCGCCGTGCCGTGCCAGCGGGAGCCTCGGCTGCCGCTCCCAGTAGACGATCGAGGAGGGGTGAATGGTATCCGGTATAATCCAGGGTCCCGCCACGCTGTCCGGAAGCGAACATCGCGCCGAGGTAGGAGAGGGCCAGATCGCCCGGAACCCCGGCGAGGAGGACGTCGAACGACTTGCGCTCGGCGCGGGCCGTGGTGAGGAAGCTGCCCATCTCGGTCTGCCGCAGACGCAGGACGATCCCGCGCGCCGCGAGGTCGGCCTGGACCAGCTGCTCCGTGACGTTGTCGCCGCTGCCCACGGTGAGGAGCTCCACCTCCAGCGGGCGTCCGGCGCGCTCGCGCACCCCGCCGCGCCCGCGTCGCCATCCGGCCGCGTCGAGCAGCCGGTCCGCCTGCAGGGTGTCCAGCGCGGCGGCGGGCTGCCAGGCGAGTGGACTGTCGGGGGGCACCCCGCTGGCGGCGGGCCGGCCGAACCCGTTGAGGCCCACCTGCACGATCCGGGGACGGTCGATGGAGCGCGACACCGCCAGCCGCACGCGTGCGTCGTCGAAGGGCGGCCGGGTGGTGTTGAAGAACAGCGCGTTCCCGAACAGCACGGGATAGGTGACCAGGCGCAGCGTCGCGTCGCGCTGCGCGAGCGTCGCCATGGCGGGCGAGATGCCCGCCATGTCCAGCTCCCCGCTCGCGAGCCCGGCGAACTTGGTGGTCGCCTCGTCCACCACGGCGATCACGAGGCCGCGCAGCGCCGGCGGTCCGCCCAGCTCCGCGGGAAACGCCGGGTTCCGCTCGAACGACCACCGCGCGCCGCGCCGCCGGCCCGTGAAGCGGAACGGCCCATTGCCCACGGGGGCGTCGTTGAAGGGCGCCTCGCGCATCGCGGCGCGCGGAATGCCGCGCAGCAGGTGCTCGGGAACGATCGGCAGCTCGGCCAGCAGCGGGGGCAGCGACGGGGGCGCGGAACGGAAGTGCAGCGCCAGCGTGGTGTCGTCCACGGCCACCGCGGTGTCGAGAATCGCCAGCTCGGCGGAGCGCGAGAAGCCGGTGGCCGGGTCGCGGGCGGCGAGCAGCGTGAAGGCCGCGTCGCGCGCAGTGGTCGGCACGCCGTCGTGCCAGCGCAGCGCCCCGCTCAGTCCCAGCGTCAGCGTGCGCCCGTTTTCGCTCCACGCCCACCGGCGCGCGAGGTACGGCTGCGGCGCGAGGGCGGAATCGTAGCGCAGCAGTGTCACGAGCAGCACGAAGCGCTGCACCTGCCGCGACAGCGGGTGCGTGGCCACCAGCGGATTGGCCGACTCCAGGTCGGCGCCCGACGCGATGACGAGCACGTCGTCGGGACGCTGCGGCGCGATG
>JAQBPZ010000106.1 GCA_028287225.1 Gemmatimonadota bacterium | reverse complement strand
GCACCTGGGTGCGCTCCACCGACGCGAACGTGGAGGTCTACACCGAGGAGCCGCTGCGCGTGGTGGTGCGCGGCGAGGCGCTGGCGCTCACCGGCGCGGTGGACACCGACCGCGGCGAGTACACCTTTCTGAGCAAGCGCTTCCAGATCACGCGCGGCTCGGCCCTGTTCATCGGGACCACGGACTTCAATCCCACCGTGCAGGCGACGGCCGAGTATCACGTGGACCAGACGACCGGCCCCACGAACATCCGGGTCATCGTGGCCGGCACCGTGAAGCAGCCGCGCGTGTCGCTGGAGAGCGACATCCAGCCGCCGCTGACGCAGAGCGAGCTGCTGTCGTTCCTGGCCTTCGGGGAGAACACCGGGTCGCTCCAGGGCGCCGGCCCGAGCCCCCTCACGGCGGTCGCGGGCGGCAACCTGGTGAACATGGCATCGGCGCGCTTCGCGGGCATCGCGCTGGGCGAGCTGCTCAACGAGGTCCAGGGCCAGGCGGCGCGCTCGCTGGGGCTCGACGTCTTCAACATCACGCCGGGCAGCGCCAACCCGCTGATCACCGGCGGCAGCGGGGGCGCGGCGTCGTTCATCACGAACACGCAGCTCGAGGCGGGCAAGTACATCAGCCCCACCACCTTCGTCTCGCTGGTGATCCCCCCGGGCCTGTTCGCGTCCGGCGCCAAGGGCTATCGCGCACCACCCGGCGTCACGCTGGTGCACCGCACCAACAAGGGCTACCGGCTGGAGACGGCCTACACCCCGCACTACTACCTGGAATCCCCGACGCTCGGCGGCCAGTCGGCGGCGGGCGGCGGACAGTTCGGGGCCTTCCTGATCCGCGAGTGGCGGTTCTGATGCGCGCCCCACCGCGGCGGCTCGCGCTCGGGGCGATCGCGGCGGTCATCGTCGCCGCACCGGGGTGTGCGAGCCGCGGCGGGGCGCGCGGCGCCGACGGCTCGCTCGAGCCGACGGCCGCCGACCTGGTGCTCCAGTGCGCGCGCAGCACCGTGCAGGCGGGCGGGTACCGGGTGCGGCTCCGCGACCCGCGCGACCCCTGGACCCTCGTCGCCGACGGCGGCGCGAGCGCGGCGGGCGCCGACATCATCGTGGTGCAGGTGGTCCCGTCGGCCGGCTCGCAGGAGCGCCCGCTCGTCTCCGCCGTCGCACAGACGGCACAGCGCGGCGCGCTCCCGAGCGCCGAGGCGCGCGACACGGCACGCCGCGTGGAAGCCCGGTGCGGCGGCAACCCGTTCGACCGCTGAGCGCCCTCCCAGCGCTGCCGGCCCACCGACCGTAGCTCTTAGCGTGGTTGCGAGCGCGCCCTGTGCGCTCGCAGCTTTCAGTAGCATCCCGCCGCCGGCATTCGCCGGCCCGCCCGTTTCTCCGGAGAACCGCATGCGCTCGCGCTCCATCCTTCCGCCTGGCTCCAGGCGGCTGCTCCTGGCCATCACCGTGGGCGGCGCGCTGCCGCTCGCGGCGCAGGCTCCGGCCATCACCGCCGCGGACTACGACCGGGCCGCCCGCTTCCTCGCGCCCGCCACGTCGCCGCTCGTGACCGGCGGCACCGTGGCCGCGACCTGGCTCCCGGATGACCGCTTCTGGTACCGCAGCCGCACGGCGGCCGGCTCGGAGTTCGTGCTGGTGGATGCGGCACGGCGCACGCGCGCGCCCCTGTTCGATCATGCGCGCCTGGCCAGCGCCCTCGGGACGGCGGCCGGCGCAACGTACTCCGCCGCGGCCCTCCCCTTCACCACGCTCGACCTGTCGGCCGACGGCCGGTCCGTGTCGTTCGACGTCGGCACCCGCCGCTTCCGCTGCGACGTGGCCGGCTCGGCATGCGCGACGACCGGCGCCGCGATGCGCGCGGGCACCGGCCGCCGCGCGCTCGAGGTACCGTCGCCCGACGGCCGGCGGACGGCGTTCATCCGCGACTACAACCTGTGGGTGCGCGACCTGCCGTCCGGCACGGAGCGGCAGCTCACGAAGGACGGCGTGAAGGACTTCGGCTACGCCACCGACAACGCGGGCTGGGTGCACAGCGACCGCGCCGTGCTGAAGTGGTCTCCCGACTCGCGGAAGATCGCCACGGCGCAGCAGGACGAGCGCAACGTGCGCGAGATGTACCTCGTCCCCACCGTGGTGGGCCACCCGACGCTCAAGGCGTGGAAGTATCCGCTCGTCGGTGACAGCGCGCTGGCCATGCTCCACCACGTGGTCGTCGATGCGGACGCGGGCACGGTGGTCCGCCTGCAGCTGCCGCCGCAGTTCCATCGCGGCACGATCGGCGACGACATCACGATGGAAGACTACAACTGGAGCCCCGACGGCTCGCGCCTCGCGCTCGCGTCGACGTCGCGCGACCACAAGCGGGTCACGCTCCGCGTGGCGGACGCGGCGACGGGTGCGGTGCGCACGGTGCTCGAGGAGACGGCGCCCACGCACTTCGAGTCGCGCACGGGATGGCGCGTGCTGTGGCCGACGAACGAGGTGGTGTGGTACTCCCAGCGCGACGACTGGGGCAACCTGTATCTCCACGACCTGACCACCGGCGCGCTCAAGAACCGCATCACCACGGGCGAGGGCCCGGTGGAAGGCATCGTCCGCATCGACGAGCCGCGTCGCACGATGATCGTGGAGGCGCTCGGGCGCGAGCGGGGACAGGATCCGTACTTCCGCCACTACTACCGCGTGGGGCTGGACGGCACGCGCTGGACGTCGCTCACGCCGGACACCGGCGACCACGCGATCCAGCCGTCGCCGAGCGGGCGCTACTTCGTGGACAGCTGGTCGCGGCCCGACGTCCCGCCGGTCGTGGTGCTGCGCGACGCCGACGGCAAGGTGGTGATGCCACTGGAGCGGGCCGACGTCTCGCGCCTCGTCGCCGCCGGATGGAAGCCGCCGATCCCGATCGTCACGAAGGCCGCCGACGGCAAGACCGACCTGTACGGCCTGATGTTCCGGCCGAGCAACTTCGACCCGTCGAAGCGCTATCCGATCATCAACAACCCATACCCCGGCCCGCAGTCGGGCAGTGTGGGGTCCCGGTCGTTCGCCGCCGCACGCGGCGACCGTCAGGCGCTCGCCGAGCTCGGCTTCGTGGTGATCACGGTGGACGGCCGCGGCACGCCGGGCCGCTCGAAGTCGTTCCACGACGCGTACTACGGCCGCATGGGGCGCGACAACACGATCCCCGACCAGGTGGAGGCGATGCGCGAGCTGGGGCGCCGCTACCCGTGGGTGGATACGACGCGGGCCGGCATCTACGGGCACTCGGGCGGCGGCTTCATCACCGCCGATGCGATGTTCCGCTATCCGGACTTCTTCAAGGCGGGCATCGCCGAATCCGGCAACCACGACCAGCGACTGTACGAGGACGACTGGGGCGAGCGCTACCAGGGCCTGCTCGTGCGCAATGCGGACGGCACGGACAACTACGACGCCGAGGCGAACCAGCTGCTCGCGAAGAATCTCAAGGGCCACCTGCTGCTGGCGCACGGCACGATGGACGACAACGTGCCGCCCGAGAACACCATGGTGGTGGTGGACGCGCTCATCAAGGCGAACAAGGACTTCGACCTGCTGATGATCCCGAACGCGGCCCATGGATACGGGGCGGCGTCGAACTACATGACGCGCCGCCGCTGGGACTACTTCGTCACGCACCTCCTGGGCGCCCAGCCCCCGAAGGAATACGAGATCCGGATGCCGGGCACCGCGCGCTAGTTCCCGTCCCGCTGCTGCTCGACAGAGAGGCCGGCTTCCAATCGGGAGCCGGCCTCTCTCCTATGCGCTGGTCGCCTGATCGGCTCAACCGTGGATTCCATCGTCGTGGCGTACAGGACCTCGGCGAGCGAGGCTGGAGGATCAACAGCGGGGGACTGCTCACGCATCCAACGGATCCGTCGTCGGACGAGTCGGCCGCCACATGGCCCGCCAGGCAACGCGACCTCGCGAGCATCCCTCCTTTACTCACCGGACATCACTGGAGAGCCGGGTCTGATCATCCTCGCGCGGTCGGCTGTCCTCCGCGTCCTCCGCGCCCTCCGCGGTTCACCGCTGTTGAAGAGCATTTAACCGCGGAGGACGCGGAGGACTGCCGATTCCATCGACATCCCTTGCCTCGCCGGACATCGCATGAGAGCCGGCCACCGTGAGATTGGGGGATGCGGGGACGGAGATCCCGGCCCCGCCTCCTCCATCAGTTGCGGTGGCCGGCCCTCGTGCGACGCGCGGGCACCGCTCCTTTACTCGCGACCATGGTACGAGGGCGTGGCGGGCCATTTCGGAAGGCGGCGTCACCTCGCATCAATCCGTTGGATGCGTGAGCAGTCCCCCCGCTGTTGACTTCCGGCCCCGCTCGCCGAGGCCATCGCGCCAGTACGAGGGAATCCAACGGTGAACAGGATCTGGCGACCAGCGCATCACTCACGAAGCCGATCGCATTGCCGACAAGCGGGGAGAAGCGAGGCTTCATGGCCTCGCTTCTCACGACGTCGTGGAGGTAGCGCGGCCGGCGCCTGAGCGCGATGTTGGCCGCATGACCGACTTCTACCAGTCCCCTCCGCGGCTCGGCAACCAGTTCGACGACGACCGGGCGCTACGCTCCGTGCTCGCGCGCCTGCTGCCACCCGACGTGCACGCCGCTGTAGCGCCCGGGCTCGCTCGCCTCGGTGCGCGCGTGGTGGGTGACATCGGCCGGCTCGGCGACGCGGCGGAGGCGTCCCCCCCGGTCCACGTGCCCTGGGACGCGTGGGGGCGACGGGTGGACGACATCGTCACCAGCGACGCCTGGCGTGCGCTCGATCGCGTGTCCGCCGAGGAGGGCATCGTGGCCGCGGCGTACGAGCGGCGGCACGGGGAATGGTCGCGCGTGGAGCAGCTGACGCGCCTGTACCTCTTCCATCCATCGTCCGCGACCTACTCCTGCCCGCTCGCGATGACCGACGGCGCCGCGCGATGCCTGGAGCTTCACGGCGGCGACGACGCCGTGCTGCGCGATGCGCTCGCGCACCTCACCAGTCGCGATCCGGACGCGTTCTGGACCTCGGGCCAGTGGATGACCGAGCGGACCGGCGGCAGCGATGTCTCGGGAACGTCGACCGTCGCCCGGTGCGATGCCGAGGGGACGTGGCGACTCCACGGCACCAAGTGGTTCACGTCGGCCACCACATCGCAGATGGCCATGACGCTGGCGCGGATCCACGACGATGCAGAGTCGTCCGGACTGAGCCTCTTCCAGGTCCGGCTGCGCGACGGAGCCGGCGCGCTGCAGGGAATCGAGGTGCACCGGCTCAAGGACAAGCTCGGCACCCGTGCGCTCCCCACGGCGGAGCTGACCCTGCACGGCACGCCGGCCACGCTCGTCGGTGGCAGCGGCAACGGCGTGCGGAAGGTGGCCGCGATGCTCAACGTGACGCGAGTGTACAACGCCTGCTGCGCCGTGGCCGGCATGCGGCGCGCCGTCGCGCTGGCGAGCGACTACGCCACGGGCCGAGTCGCGTTCGGCCGCACGCTCGCCGAGCATCCGTTGCACGTCGAGACGCTCGCGGCCATGCAGCTCGAGGTGGAGGGCGCGCTGCAGCTCGTATTCCACGTCGGGGCCCTGCTGGGGCGCGAGGAGTGCGGCGTCGCCACGGACGCGGAGCGCGCGCTGCTCCGGCTCCTGACGCCGGTTGCGAAGCTCTACACCGGCAAGCAGGCGGTGGCGGTCGCCAGCGAGGCGCTGGAGGCGTTCGGCGGGGCCGGGTACATCGAGGACACCGGGCTTCCCCGGCTGCTGCGCGACGCACAGGTGCTGTCGATCTGGGAGGGCACGACGAACGTGCTGAGCCTGGACGTGCTGCGTGCGCTGGAGCGCGCGGATGCCATCGGCGCATGGCGCGCGGACATCGAGCGGCGGCTCGCCACGGTGCGCCTTCCGGGACTGCTCCCGGCGCTGGATCCGGTACGCGCCGCGACGGGGTACGTCGCGCAGTACGTGTCGGCGCTCGCGACCGGCGACGCCGCCGCACAGGGCGGCGCGCGATCGCTGGCGTTCGCGATTGCCCGAACGACCATCGGCGCGCTGCTGCTGGAGCAGGCGCAGTGGAGCGACAACCAGCCCGCGTCCGAGCAGATGCGTGCCCTCGCCGCGGCGCGCCGCTGGTGCGATCGGGACCTCGCGCCGCTCGTCTCCGTGAACGCCGAGCATCTCGGTCAGTCTCGCGCGATGCTCTGGTGAGGGTCCCGTGGCCACTCGGTCGAGGTGGGAAGGACGATTGAACGGAGGGGACGGAATGGAACGGATGACGCCCTCGAGCTGACCCATCGCGACGCGTACAGCGCCACACCCCCAAGAAACTCCCGTGAGCTCCTGATGCCGCAGGGCGTGGCTCGGCGCGCGGTGGCCGGCTCGGCGGAAGCATCCGTCCTGCTCCGTCTCCTCCGTTCGATCGTTCGTCCCCTTCGACTGAGTGGCCTGCCAGGTCGCTCGATGCGCCCAGGACGGTCAGGCCGGTCAGGACGGTCAGGACGAGGGACGTGCCGCCAGCGCAGCGAGCTTGCGCACGGTCGTCATGTTGCGCGACGTCGACACCGTCTCGCGGTCCGGCTTCGCCTTGCCGTACGGGGAATCGCTCATGCGGCCCGTGCACGACCAGTAGCTCTCGCGCGCGATCACCCGGAAGTCATCGGTGCCGGACTGGAAGGACATGAGTCGTTCCAGGTACGACGCCGGCGGCGGCTCGCGGAGGAAGGCGACGTAGACCGTGCGCCCCTCGTCGGTGTCCGCGCCGAAGGGTTCCAGCGAGGCGATGGTCGCCAGCTCCGCCGCCGTGCGGACGAAGGTCTCCACGTCGTAGCCCAGGGCCGCGCGCAGGTGCCCCTCGATGGCACGCTCCAGCGCGGCGACGTTCCGGTCCGGCGCATCGAACATGACGTTGCCGCTGGCGATGAAGGTCTGGACGTCCGTGTAGCCGAGCTCCGTGAAGAGCTGGCGCAGACGGTCCATCTTCACCACGCGGCCTCCCACGTTGATCGCGCGCAGCAGGGCGACGTAGCGCGGCATGACCGCCTACGCCGCGCCGACCAGGGAGATGCGATCGCCGCTGCGACCGCCCCGGAAGCGGCGAATGAGGTCCTGCAGGGTCTCGGACTGCGCGCTGAGCTCCTCCGCCATGGCCCCAAGCTCCTGCGCGGCGGCGGCATTGCGGTGCGTGACGTCGTCCACCTGCTGCATCGCGCGCCCGACCCGCTCCAGGCTGGCCACCTGCTCCGCCGACGACGTGGACACCGCCTGCACGATGGTCGCGGTCTGGCGGATGCGTGGCACGAGGTCGCTCAGCAGCTCGCCCGACTGCGACACCGTCGTCTTGCTGCGCGCGGCGAGGTCCGTGATCTCCTCGGCCGTGTGCCGCGAGACGTCGGCGAGGCGGCGGACCTCCTCGGCCACCACGGCGAAGCCGCGGCCGGCGTGGCCGGCACGGGCCGCCTCGATGGCGGCGTTGAGGGCGAGCAGGTTGGTCTGGTCGGCGATGTTGTTGATCGCCGTCACCTTGTCGGTGATGGACATCATGGCCGCGACGGTGACGCTCATCGCCTGGCCGCTCCGCTCGGCGTCGGTGGCGCCGAGACGTGCGACCTCCTCCATGGTGCGGATCTCGCGGACCGTGCGCGCGATGGAATCGTTCAGCGCATCGAGGCTGACCGTGGTCTGCTGCACGCTCGCGGCTTCCTCGGCGGCGCCCTCGGAGAGGCCCTGGGCGGAGTCGGTGAGCTGCGTCGCGGCGGCGGCGATGGCGTCGGCGCTGGAGCCGATGTCGCCGATGAGCTCCGACAGGCTGTGCGTCATGCGCACGAAGGCATGGCCGAACCGGTCGCTCTCGCCGCGCGGGGTGACGCGCGTGTCGAGGCGGCCGGCGGAGATGTCGTCCGCGACGCCGGCCATGTCGCCGAGGTACCGCGTCATGTCGACCAGCGCATGGCCGAAGGCATCGCGCTCGGAGCGCGGGGTGATCACGACGTCGACGTCGCCCTGCCCGATGCGCTCGGCGAGCGCCGCGGTCTCGCGCAGGTAGCGCACCATCTCGCGCATCGAGGCGAGGAGCTGTCCCAGCTCGTCGTCGGACTGCACGTCGATCGTGACGCTCACGTCGCCCACGGCGAGCGCATCGGCCACGCGCACCGCCTCGCTCACCGGGGCGGTGAGCGCATTGGAGGTGAGGCGCGACAGCCAGAGCAGGACGGCGACGCAGGCGATGGTGAGGAGGCCCGTGGCGATCCAGCTCATGACCTGGAGCACGCGCAGCGAGCCGAACGCGTCGTCGATGCGGGCGATGTTCGTCCGGCGATCGTCATCGAGCGCCGTGCGCAGCGCGGTGTGCGCCGCCACCATCTGCCGCATGCCGGCCATGGTCTCGGCGGTGGTGCCGCTGCCGCTCATCATCCGCTCGGTGGAGGCACGCGCGAGCGCGTAGTAGCTCGTGTAACCGCGCCCGAGGTGGCCCACGGTGGCGGTGTCCATCAGGGGATTCGCCCTGGCCTCCGCCACCGAGGCGGCGAACACGCGGCTGAGGGAGTCGGCGACGAGCAGTCGTTCCGGGTCCGCCGCCGAGGCGGCGTCCTGGAGCGTGCGCTGCGTGGTGAGCAGCAGCTCGGTGAGCTGGTTGCTGAGCTGCACGGCCGGATAGTAGCCGAGCTGGATGCGCTTCTGCCGGTGCTGGACCGTGAGGCCGAGCACCATGGTGGTGACGAAGATCAGCGTGAGCGCGATGCCCGCGACCGTGGGCGCGAGGCGAAGCTTCTGGCGAAAGTGCAGCTGCTCGACGGCGCGAGCGATCTTGCTGATCATGTGTGCAGAGGAAGGTGGAGAAGCGCGCTACTGGACCGTGACGACCTTGACCCCCTTCAGGTCAGCCTTGTCCGACACGTACGCGATGGCGCCGATCACGGTCCGTACGGTCTCCAGCGCGTCGGTCTCGCTCTGCTCCGGCGGAGGCACGTTGCGGCCCGCGTAGAGCTCCTGGCGCCAGTACGCGGCGGTCTCGCTCACGCTCTTGCGCAGCACGTTCTGGGAGAAGACGGCGCGCAGCGGGGAGTCGGTGCGGAGGTCCACCGGAGACACCGGCTGGAGCGTGCCATTGAAGTCCCATGCCTGCAGCTTGCCCAGGAAGATCTTGGAGATCTGGAGATGGCTGAGGCGTACGACAGGGTTCCGGGGGTTCACGACGACCACGTATCGCTGGGCGTCCAACGACTGCGGTACGGCAAGGGTGAGCGTGAGGAGCGCGAGAGTGATCTTCTTGAGCACGATATTCCTCGTTCGGGAGCGCGCGCGCGTCGCGTGAGCGCCAGGCGCGGAGGGCATCCGGGTACGACGCGCCGGGAGGGGGTGGCGCGGCCGGCGCGACCGGTTCGGGAACCGTGCGCGCCTGAGGCTTCCGTGGGGGATGGAGGCATTCTGAAGACGCCCGAGCCCGGTTCTAGCAACCCCAGGCGCACCCCCTCCATGGGCGGTTCCGGCGCTCCTGGCGGGGCGTGCCGGGGGTTGGAGCGTGCCCAGCCGCGGCGCCGCTGTGCCGGGCACCCCCCTTGCTTCCTTGAGGAGCAAATTCCACGGAGGAGAGCAGATGAACGCTTCAATGAAGTTCGTGAGGATCGGCGCCGCCGTCCTGGCGCTGGCGTCGGCGTCAGCGTGCGCCAGCGGCGCCGGTGGTGGCCTTGGTGGCATCCTCGGCAGCGTGCTGGGCGGCGGCCAGCAGCAGAGCAACCAGGTGAGTGGCCAGGTGAGCGGCGTGGACACGCGCAACCGGCAGATCGGCGTCCGCCAGCAGAACGGGCAGACCGTGGCGATCTCGTACGACCAGAACACCCAGGTGGTCTACCAGAACCAGAGCTACCCCGTCACGGCGCTCGAGAACGGCGACCAGGTGACGCTGCGCCTGCAGCAGACGAACAACGGCGGCTACTACACGGATTACGTGCAGGTGGACCAGTCGGTGCGCGGCTCCAACAATGGCTCGAACGGCGGCTCGATCTACCAGTCGGGCAACGTGCAGACGATCGAGGGCAGCGTGCGCAGCGTGAACCGCCAGCAGGGCTACTTCACGCTCAACATGCAGAACGGCGCAGTGGTGAACGTGCAGCTGCCGAACCAGGTGAGCCGCAACGACGTGTCGCGCTTCAACGCGCTGCGCGCGGGCGAGTACGTGCGGTTCTACGGCGTCTCCATGGGCAACAACAACGTGGAGCTGCGGCAGTTCCAGTAGGCGGACGGTCCTGTCACTGGCAATCCCTTTTCAACGGCGTTAGCGGTTTGCGGTGAGCGGTTCGCGGTCAGGCCTCGGGAGGCTTCCACCGCCAACCGCGCACCGCAAACCGCAAACGCCGTTCAGGCGGTATGGTACTTCCGCGACGCGACGTCAGGATCGACGACCGCCAGGCGTCGCGCGCCGGGGCCGTGGAGGGATCCCTTGGGATAGGTCTGCTCCCAGAGGCGCCCGTCGCGCGGGTCGCGGAAGAGCCAGTCCCAGCCATCGGCGCTCCGGGCCAGTGGCTCGAGGCGGTTCGCGACGAGCCACCGGATGCGCGCCTCGACCTCGTCGGGCCGTCCGGTGATCTCGTCGGCGAGCGCTCCTTCCAGCAGCGACTCGCCGGGTGCGAGCTCGCGCACTACGCCGCGCTGGCGCGCTCCGCCTTCACGTTGGTGAGCCAGCCGTGCGCGTCCTCGACCTTGCCGTGCACGATGTCGAGGAAGCTGCGCTGGAGCTGGCGCGTGATCTCGCCCGCCTTGCCCTTGCCCACCGTGATGCGGTCGACGCTGCGGACGGGAGTGACCTCGCTCGCCGTCCCGGTGAGGAAGACCTCGTCGGCGGTGTAGAGCGACTCGCGCGGCATGAGCTGCTCATGCACGTCGAAGCCGGCGTCGCGCGCGAGGGTGATGAGGCTGTCCCGCGTGATGCCCGGCAGCAGGGAGCCGTTGTTCGGCGTCGTGTAGAGCACGCCCTGCTTCACGATGAACACGTTCTGGCCGGAGCCTTCGCTGATCATGCCGTCGGTGCCGAGGGCGATGCCCTCGCCGAAGCCGTTGGCCAGCGCCTCCATCTTGATGAGCTGCCCGCCGAGGTAGTTGCCGGCGATCTTCGCCATGGCCGGCGTGGTGTTCGGCGCCATGCGGTTCCAGCTCGAGATGCAGGCGTCGACGCCGTTCTCGAGCGCGCCCTCCCCGAGATACGTGCCCCAGGGCCAGCACGGGATGAAGGTCTCGATGGGGGCGCCGAGGGGCACCATGCCCGCCGAGCCGTAGCCACGGATCACCATGGGGCGGATGTAGCAGGCGTCGATGCGATTCTTCTCGACCACCTCGCAGGTGGCCGCGACGAGCTCCTCGATGCCGTAGGGCACCTCCATCCGGTAGATCTTGCACGAGTCCAGCATCCGCTGGAGGTGTGCCTCCAGGCGGAAGATCGCGGGGCCGCGCGGGGTCGAGTAGCAGCGGATGCCCTCGAACACGGCCGACCCGAACTGCATGGAGTGCGCAAGCACGTGGACGGTGGCGTCCTGCCAGGCGACGAACTCGCCATCGCGCCAGATCCAGTCGGTCGCGGTGAGATTGGACATGATGATCCTTTTTGGATGCGGGTCACAGCGCTGAAGCGCCGAATGATCTAAAGGTGACGGGAACGATGGCGGGATGCTAGCGGCAGTCGATGATCGTGGCGAACCTGCTGGCCTGGTGCGTACGCGCTGCTGGCTGTGAGCGTACGCGAATTCCTGCGAATGGGTGGCGAATTGTCGCGATGCAATCTGGCGGCCTGACATCCTCTTCCCCCCGCAAGCTCCACGATTTCCCTGCCATCGGGATGATGGATGCTGCGGGGAGAGATGGGTGCCCCGGACCATCCACATACAGCTGGCCGGATCCACGGTGACGGCCGTCGACAGGCCATGATCGCGCGAATTCGCTACCCATTCGCAGGCATTCGCGTACGCTCAAAGGGCAGGCAGCGTCAGCGCACACCGCCCGTGCCCAGCTCGTCCCAGAGCGTGGCGATGGCGCGCATGCCGACGGTGAAGTTCTCCATGCTGAGCCACTCGTCCGGGGCGTGCGCGTTCTCGCCGGGCAGGCCGAAGCCCACCAGCAGGACGGGGGCGCCCAGGATCCGCTCGAAGTCGCCGACGACCGGGATGGAGCCGCCCTCACCGGTGATGACGGGCTCGCGGCCGAAAGCGGCGCCCAGTGCGCGGCGGGCGGCGTCGTAGAGGGGGCCATTGAGCTCGGCACGCCAGGGACGGCCACCGTGCAGGTGCGTGACCGTCGCCGTGACGCCGGCGGGGGCGACGCGGGCGACGTGCGCCTTCATGAGCGACTCGATCTTCGCCGGATCCTGGTCGGGCACGAGGCGGCAGCTGACCTTCGCCATCGCCCGGGCCGGCAGGACGGTCTTGGCGCCCTCGCCGGTGTAGCCGCTGAGGAGGCCGTTGACCTCGCAGGTGGGGCGCGTCCAGAGCTGCTCCAGCACGGTGTAGCCCGCCTCGCCGCCAAGGGCCGTGGCGCCGGTCTCGGCGCGGAACTGCTCGGCGTCGAACGGCAGGCCCTTCATCTGCGTGCGAACGGCCGCGGGCCAGTCCCGGACGTCGTCGTAGAACCCCGCGATGGCGATGTGGCCGGCGTCGTCGTGCAGGGTGGCGAGGATGCGCGCGAGCGCCATCGCCGGGTTCACCACTGCCCCACCGTAGCTGCCGGAGTGCAGGTCCTGCGCGGGGCCCTGCACGTCGATCTGGAAGTAGGCGAGCCCGCGCAGCGACGACAGGATGCTGGGCAGGCCCGGCGCGAACATGGCCGAGTCGGAGATGATGACGGCGTCGCTGGCGAGGAGGCTCGCGTTCGCGGCGATGAAGGGGGCAAGGTGCTCGCTCCCCACCTCCTCCTCGCCCTCGGCGAGCACCAGCACGTTCACGGGGAGCCGCCCGCGGACGGCCAGGTGGGCCTCGAGCGCCTTGATGTGCAGGAAGAGCTGGCCCTTGTCGTCCACCGAGCCGCGGGCGAACAGCTTGCCGTCGCGGATGGTGGGCTCGAACGCCGGCGACGTCCACAGCTCGAGCGGCTCGGCGGGCTGCACGTCGTAGTGCCCGTAGACCAGGACGGTGGGCGCGGCGGGGCCGGCGCCGCGCCATTCGCCCACGACCACCGGATGCCCCTCCGTCTGGTGGACCGTCGCCGTGAGACCGGCCGCCCGCAGCGACTCCGCCGTCCACTCGGCGGCGCGCGCCGTGTCGGCGTCGTGCTCGGACCGCGCGCTCACGCTCGGGATGCGCAGGAACTCGAAGAGCTCGCGCTGGATGCGGGCGTCGTGCTGCGAGAGGTAGTCGTGGAGATCGGCCGGGACAGCGGGCATCGGTCTTTTTCCGGGTGAGGGGAGCCAGGACGACGGATAATAACGCGCGGCGGGGGGACGCCGCGGCGGGACCGGCAGAGCGGCGCGGGTCCGCGTGGCATAATATTCATGCCTGGGCGCTCCCGTCACGCGAGACCGGACCCGACGCATGCGAGCAAAGATCAACGAGCTCCGGGTGGAGTTGCAGCAGAGCCGGGCGTTCCACTCTCCCGCCCATGAGGCGATGGTGAGCATCCTCCGCACGGCCGCGGTGCTGCAGCGGCACCTGTCGCAGGTGGTGGAGGCCAGCGGGGTGACGGCGCCGCAGTACAACGTGCTGCGCATCCTGCGGGGCGCGGGCGCCGAGGGGCTCCCGACGCTCGCGATCCGCGACCGCATGATCGAGGAGGCGGCGGGGATCACGCGGCTGCTCGACAAGCTGGAGGCGGCGGGCTTCGTGGAGCGCTCGCGCACCACGCCGGACCGCCGCCAGGTGGTCTGCCGCATCACCGAGCCCGGGCTGGCGGTGCTCCACGCGCTGGACGCCCCGGTGGACAACATCCACGTCATGGCCTTCGAGCACCTGAGCGACGCGGAGCAGCGTCAGCTCATCGAGCTGCTGGGCACGATCCGCGCGGCGTGCTCGGGCCGGGCGAAGGCCGAGTAGGTGCTCGCCGCTAGCTGGCGGCTGTTCGGCGTACGCGAATTCCCGCGAATGGCCAGCGAATCGTCGCGAAAGCTTCCCCTCATCGCGTGACGAGGGGAATGGGAAGAAGCATCGCGGACATTCGCTGCCCATTCGAGGAATTCGCGTACTATGACAGGCCCGGGAATTCGCGTACGCGAACAGCACGGGTGAACGGATCCGGCCCGGACGCCGCGATCGTTCAGCGGATGCTGTCCCGCGACGGCCAGCCGCCGCGATAGCCGCGGAGGATCCAGAGGCGGCGGGTGCTGACGGTGTCGCGGCCGCGGAGGAGTGGTGCGAGTGCGCCACGCTCCACGCTCGCGAAGTACGGCACGATCCGGCGCACGGCGCCATGCACGTCCGGCGTGTCGTCCACCACGGCCACGAGGGCGTCACCCGGCGCGGCGCGGTGCGCGAAGTCCGGCCAGATCTCGTACTGGTTCTGGCGGCCGCCCAGGCAGATGCAGAACACCTCGGGCTGGCCGGGGGCGGTGTACGCCAGCTTGCTCACGTCCTGGTAGCGGTCCGCCGCGAGCCAGGTGGTGCCGGTGGTGCCGGCGACCGACTGCGCGACGCGGGCGTTGACCGTGTCCCACCGGGCCACCTCGCGGGCGGAGCGCGCCATGACCCGCGCAAGCGGCGGGGGAAGCGTGGGCGCGACCACGGCGTACGACACTGCGGCGAACAGGAGCGCGCTCAGGGCGGCGCCGAGCACGATGCCGCGGCGCAGCCAGCGGTCACGCGCCGGCGTGGCGGCGAGGGCCGCGAGCAGCGCGACCGCTGGCACGTACGAGGGCGCCGGCCAGTTGGCCTCCACGTTCTTCTTCAGCGCGCTGTACACGAAGAAGACCCAGCTGGCCGTGGCCACCGTGGCGAGGGCGAAGCGCACGTCGTCCGCGCGGCCGCGCAGGGTGCGCCACACGGCGGCGGCCAGCAGGGCGAACAGGATCGGCGACACGAGGCCGAGCTGTCCCGCGACGAGGTTGATCTCGCGATTCAGCGGGGAGCCCTTCGCCGTGCTGCCGAGCCCGTGCTGGAGCTGGAAGCGGAACGACGCCCAGTCGTGCGCGGCGTTCCAGCGCAGCACGGGCAGGAAGACGAGCGTGGCCACGATGCACGCCACGTACGGCCCGGGCTCGCGGAGGCGCGCACGGAGGCCCGGGCGCAGCAGCACGGCGATGGTGAGCGCGACGGGCAGCAGGATCGACGTGTACTTGGAGGCGAAGGCGATACCGAGCGCGATGCCCGCGGCCGTCCACCAGGCGAGCGAGGCGCGCGAGCGCGGCGGCGACTCGAGCGCGCGCACCACGGCGTACAGTCCCGTGGCGATGGCCGCGAGGAGGGGTGCGTCGGGCGTCGCGAGCACGAGGCCGGCGGCGACGAGGGGCATGGCGGCGAGCACCATGGCCGCGGTGCGTGCCGCCCCACCGCCGCCGAGGCGGCGCGCGATGCCGATGGTCGCGAGCGAGGCCACGATGCCGGCGAGCACGGGGACGAGGCGGACCGCGAACGCCGTATGGCCCAGGCCGACCAGCCCTCCGAGCGCCGTGCCCGCGCGAATGAGCAGGGCGATCACCGGCGGGTGGTCGAAGTATCCGGCCGCGAGGTGGCGCGACCAGTCCCAGTAGTAGGTCTCGTCGGGAATCAGCGGGAGGAGCGCCGCGAAGACCAGGCGGACGAGGCCGGCGGCCAGGGTGATGCCAACCGCGGCGCGCCAGGCGCGTGCGTCGCCGCCCGCCGGCCCGTCGTGCTTCCCCCTGGCCTGCACGGTGGCGCCCGTCAGCGGGCGGCGGGGGCTGGCCGGCGGCGCTCGCGCAGGGCGTACAGCCCCGCGGCGAGGAGTGTCCAGAGCAGCCACATGATGCGCTCGTCGCCCGAGAGGGTGCGCAGCATGTCCCAGAGGACGAGGGGGACGGTGAACGGCAGCCGGAGGCCCGTGTCGGTGTCGGCGATGCGGCGCTCCACCACGCGCGTGCCCTGGGGGCCGGCTGCCCGGATGGTGGCGCTGATGGCCTCGGAGAGCTGGGCGGGGGTGGCGGCGCGCCACTGCGGGAGCACGAGGAGCGTCCAGCCCTGGGCGACGTGTCCCCAGCCGTGGCTGTCGGAGCCGCTCACGAGCGCCAGGTGGAGGCTGTCCGCGAGGTGCACGATGCGCGCGCGCTCGCGGCGCACCTGTCCCAGGCCCTTCGGGGCGCCGTCGATGAGCTCGATGGCACGGACGCCCGGGGTGCCGGGGCCGCGCGCGGGTCTCATCCCGGCGAGGTTGCCGGGGAGGGTCTCGATGAGAACGGGCTCCTTGCCGGGCACGAGGCTGGCGAGGCGGAGCGCATCCTCGTCGATGTCGCGCAGCGACGGCGTGAACAGCCCGCTGTAGACGCGGTCGGCGTCGAGCACGTTGACGTGCTCGCCCTTCCACACGACCTCGATGGCCGGGAGGAGGCTGGTTCCCTGGCCGGCGAGGCGGGGGTTGTTGGCCCACGCCTCGCGGGCGCCCTCGAAGGTGCGATGGTCGGTGACGTACGCGGCATCATAGCCTGCGTCGCGGTGCCAGGCGCGGACGTCGGCCGGCTCCCAGTCCCACCGCCCGTCGTGCGAATACTTCGTGTGCGTGTGGAAGTCCACGACGACGATGTCCGGCGCCACTTCCAGCGCGGCCATGGGGCGCGGAAGCAGCACGGCGGTGGCGTAGGCGCCGACCAGCCCGACGAGCGCCAGGCCGATGCGGGCGAGGTGGCGGACGGCGCGCCGGCCCCGCGTGACGGTGGGCGGCACGATGTGCCCGCGCCGCCACCACCAGAGAGCGAAGGCCAGGAGCGCCGTGCACATCAGCGCCACGTGCTGGCGGAGGCTCAGGAGGGTGAGCGTGTCCAGCAGGTTGGAGAACGGCGCGAACACGACGTACAGTGTCGGCAGGCGCAGCGAGGCCTCGGGCACGGGGCCGAGGGTGGCCGCGTCGCGGAGCGGGCTGGTGTCGAAGAGGGCGCTGAGCGCGACGAGCAGCGGAATGGCGAGGGCCCACCACCACGTGCGGAGGATGCGCAGCCGACGGGCGGGGGCGCTGGGGCGGAGGGGGGATGCGTCGGCGCGTGACACCGGTGCTGGCCGTGGTGGAATGAAGTTCGCGGCGGGGAAGTCCGCGCGAAAACATACACCGTCACGGACCGCCATGCCCAATCATCTCGCCGGGTAGACCAGCCCCGACGTCCTGCAGCACGCGAACAACCCGGTGGACTGGCGGCCGTGGGGCGACGAGGCGCTCGCGCTCTCGCGCACCGAGCGGCGGCCGATCCTGCTGAGCATCGGCTACGCGGCCTGCCACTGGTGCCACGTCATGGAGCGCGAGTCGTTCGAGAGCGAGGCGACGGCGGCGATCATGAACCAGCACTTCGTCTGCATCAAGGTGGATCGCGAGGAGCGCCCGGACCTGGACGCGATCTACATGCAGGCCACGCAGGCCATGACGGGCCATGGGGGCTGGCCCATGACGGTGTTCCTCACCCCGGAGGGCGAGCCGTTCTACGCCGGCACCTACTTTCCCCCCGAGGACCGGCACGGGATGCCGTCGTTCACGCGCGTGCTCCTCGGCGTGTCCGACGCGTGGACCAACCGGCCGGACAGCGTGGAGCGCACCACCGCGAGCATGCGCGAGCTGTACGCCGCGAGCACGGAGCGGACGCGCGCGTCGGGGTCGCTGGACGAGGGCCTGCTCTCGCGCGCCATGTCGTCGATGGTGCAGCGGTACGAGCCGCGCTTCGGCGGGTTCGACGGCGCGCCGAAATTTCCGCCGACGATGACGCTCGACTTCGCCCTGCGGAAATGGGCGCGCACGGGCGAGGCGCAGGCGCTGGAGATGGCGGAGCACACCTTCCGCGCCATGGCGCGCGGCGGGATCTACGACCAGGTGGGCGGCGGCTTCGCGCGGTACAGCGTGGATGCGGAATGGCTGGTGCCGCACTTCGAGAAGATGCTCTACGACAACGCGCTGCTCGTGCGCCTCGGCGCGCACCTGTGGCAGGCGACGGGCGACGCCGAGGCGCGCCGCGTGACGGAGGAGACGCTCGGCTGGCTCACGCGCGAGATGACGTCGCCCGAGGGCGGGTTCTATTCCTCCCTGGATGCGGACTCCGAAGGCCACGAGGGGCGCTACTACGTCTGGGATGCCGCCGAGCTGGACACGCTGCTCGGGGAGGACGCGTCGCTGCTCAAGGCATACTGGGGCGTGACGACGGAGGGCAACTTCGAGGGCCGGAACATCCTGTTCGTGCCGCGGGATCCGGCGGAGGTGGCGCGCGCGGAGGACGTGACCGAGCCCGAGCTGCGCACCGCGATCGAGCGGGCGCAGCGGCTGCTGTACGATGCGCGGGAGCGACGCGTGCGCCCGGGGCGCGACGAGAAGATCCTGGCCGGCTGGAACGGCCTGATGCTGCGCGGGATCGCCGAGGCGGCGCGCGCCTTCGGCGACGAGGCGATGCGGGACGTGGCGGTGCGCAACGGCGAGTTCCTCTTCCGCACGCTGGTGCGCGAGGGGGGGGTGCTGCGCTCGTACAAGGACGGCATCGCGAAGATCCCGGGGTTCCTCGAGGACTACGCGGCGGTGGCGCTGGGGGCGCTCGCGCTCTACCAGCTCACCTTCGATCGCACCTGGCTGGACCGCGCACGCGCGCTCGCCGACCAGATCCTCGCGCGCTTCTGGGACGAGGAGGCGGCGGCGTTCTTCGACACGGCGTCGGACACGGAGCCACTCGTGACGCGCCCGCGCGACGTGACCGACAACGCGATCCCGAGCGGCAACTCGATGGCCGCCGAGCTGCTGCTGATCCTCGGCGACATCTTCGCGGCGGGCGAGTACACCCAGCGCGGCTCGTACGTGCTGGAGACGATGGCCGAGCCGATGGCGCGCTTTCCCACGGCGTTCGGACATGCGCTGGGCGCGGCGGACCTGGCGGTGCGCGGCGCCGTGGAGGTGGCGCTCGCCGGCGACGCCGGCGATGCGCGGCTGCAGGCGCTCGCGCGCGTGGTGAACGAGCGGTACGTGCCGTCGCTCGTGCTCGCTGCCGGTGCGGGCGACGCCATGCAGGGGATCACGCTCTTCGAGGGCCGCACGCCGGGTGAGCCCACCGCGTACGTGTGCCGCGCCTATGCGTGCGATGCTCCGACGGACGATCCCGCCGTGCTCGCCACGCAGCTCGAGGCGCTGCGGCCCGCGGTGCGGTGAGCGGCCTGCACCGCGCACGGGTCACGAGGCGAGCTGGTGGGCGCGGATTGGCGACGCGATCGCCTGTCGCACGCGGTGGAGGCGTGACAGCGCATGCCTTTTGCGCCCACCCTGCGCATCAGCCCGCGCACGCTGTGCGCACCACCATCTCTCTCGGGAACACCTGCCATGCGAATGCCGACTCGTCTCCGTCTCCGCCGCACGCTCGGCGCGGCCGCTGCCCTCACCACGCTCGCCGCGTGCTCATCCATGGGCTCCATGTTCGGCATGGGGGGCGGCATGTCGCCAACCCAGCAAGCGGCCGACGTGAACGCCAGCGTCCGCTCCGACGCCGACATCATGGGCGTGCTGCACCAGAGCAACCTCGGCGAGATCAACGCCGGCAACGTGGCGCAGTCGCGGGCCAGCGACCAGGCGGTACGTGACTTCGCGGCGATGATGATCCGCGACCACACGAGCCTGGACCGTCAGGGCGCGTCGATGGCGCAGCAGTGGGGCGTGGGCATGTCGATGCCCTCCAACTCGCTCCCGCAGCTCCAGCAGACCGAGATGCAGACGTTGAGCGGCGCCGGGAACGGCGCGGCGTTCGACCGCGTGTACATGGCGTCGCAGGTGATGGACCACCAGCGCACGCTGGCGATCGTGGACGGCGCGATCAACACCGCACGGCGTCCCGAGCTGCGCACCATGCTGCGCGACCAGGTGCGGCCCCCCGTGGCGATGCACCTCCAGATGGCGCAGAACATCCAGTCGCGCATCGGCACGCCCTGAACTGCCGAACGGCGTTTGCAGTTTGCGGTTTGCGGTGAGCGGTAGAAGCGTCCCGAGGTCCGACCGCTCGGCGAACGGCAAGGGCGTGAGCAGTTTGCGGTTTGCAGTGAGCGGTAGAAGCGTCCCGAGGTCCGACCGCTCACTGCTCACCGCAAACCGCTAACGCCGTTCAAGGCCGTTCCAGGCCGTTCAGGACTTGCTCGTCACCCAGTGCTTCGCGCTGCGCCACTTGGTGGGCTCGAACAGCGCGTCGTCGATGACGGGGTCGAAGCTGACGTCCAGGTAGTCCTCGTAGAACACCAGCTTGCCGTCGTTGTAGATCTCCACACGCGGCGCGAGCCACGCGTCGCCGCGGCGCTCGTAGTTCACGAAGCGGATGTCCTGCAGCTTCGACGTGTCCCGCGGCGCGGGCGAGAGGAGCCGCACGAAGTACAGGCGTTCGGCGTCCACCCAGAACTGCTTGCGCCGCAGGTCTCCCGCCAGCGCGCCCACCACGATCATCGGGCGCCCCTCGAAGCTGTCCATGTGCACGCGGGCCAGGTCGATGCCCTGGCGCCGCAGCAGCGCCGTGGTGCGGGCCGTGGGGTTCGCGTACACGTCGAAGCCGAGGAGCTGGAGGTCGTTGATGCCCGGGTCGGCGCGTGACACGCGTCCGTTGGTCATCACGAACTGGCTGTCGCGCGCGTAGAGCACGCCGTTGCCCGCCTTGAGCGGATCGAAGTCGATGCGCAGGCGGCCGGGCAGGCGCATGGTCTCGTACCAGGTCTGCACGCTCCACGTGCCCTTCGCGGAGAGCTGCGAGGTCTTCTGGCGGAAGGTGAGCGTGCGATACCAGCTCCCGGCGTAGCGGTCGCGCATCGCCGTTACCACCTCCTCGCCGTTGGCGTACGCGAAGGGCACGCGCACGGTCTCCGGGCCGGCCGGCGTCGTCACGGGCGCGGGACCCGAACGGCAGGCCACGAACAGGGCGATCAGGGGCAGCGCGGCGGCCCGCAGGGATTTAGTCGTCATGCCGAATGATCCCCGGCGGGGGCGCCCCACGCAACCGGCGCGACCTCCGGCACCTGCGGCCGAGCCCGCCGCCGCAGCCATGCGTGCAGGGCCTCCCGTTCTTAGCTTGCGGCATGCGCGACGAACCCCTCTCCTTTGTACGCGGACTGTTCGCGGGCAACATCCACGACAGCCTCCTCTTTCCGTTCCCCGCGCCCCTCGACGAGCGCGATCCCGAGGAGACCCGCACCGTGCGCCGCCTGCTCGCGGCGCTCGACACGATGCGGGACGGCCTGATCGACTCCGCTCGGTTCGACGAGGAAGAGTCGATCCCGGAGCCGGTGATCGCCGCGCTCGCCGAAACGGGATGGCTGGCCCTCTCCATCCCGAAGGAATATGGCGGCCTCGGCCTGTCCCCGACGGCCTACGCGCACGTGTTCGGAGAGATCTCGAGCACCGATCCGTCCATCGGCGTGCTCATCGGGGTGCACTGCGGACTGGGCGCGAAGGCCATCGCCCTGTTCGGCACTCCGGAGCAGAAGCAGCGCTACCTGCCGATGCTGGCGCGCGGCGAGACGCTCGCGGCGTACGCGCTCACCGAGCCCGAGACGGGGTCCGATGCGCAGCATGTCGTCAGCACCGCACGGCAGCTCGACGACGGAAGCTGGGTGCTGAACGGCCGGAAGCACTGGATCGGCAACGGCCAGCGTGCCGGCGTCATCGCCACCTTCGCGCAGACGATGGTGGAGCGGAACGGCGAGATGGTGACGCGCCCCACGGCGTTCATCATCCGCCCCGACATGCCGGGCTTCGCCGTGGCGGGCACCGTCCGCAAGCTCGGCATCCGCGGCTCCACGCAGGCGGAGCTCGTGTACAGGGACCTGCGCGTGCCGGCCGACCACGTGCTGGGCACGGTGGGCAAGGGCTTCGGCGTGGCCGTGCAGGTGCTCAACGCGGGCCGCATGACCCTCGCCGCCGGCTGCACGGCGGGCACGCGCAAGATCGTGGGCCAGATGGTGTCGTTCGCCGAGGAGCGGGTGCAGTTCGGGCGGCCGATCGCCGACTTCGAGATCACGCAGCGGAAGCTCGCCCGCACGGCGAGCGACGTCTACGCCGCCGACGCGATGCTGGGCGAGCTCACGGCGCTCGCGTCGTCGGCGAGCGGCGAGTACTCGCTCGAGGCGGCCTGCTGCAAGGTGTTCGCGAGCGAGATGCTCTGGCGCGCGGCCGACGAGATGGTGCAGATCGCCGGCGGGCGCGGCTTCGTGAAGCCCTGGCCCTACGAGCGCCTGCTCCGCGACGCGCGCATCAACCGCATCTTCGAGGGGACGAACGAGATCCTGCGGCTCTTCATCTCCCTCAATGGCATCGAGGGCCCCGCCGGCGAGCTGAAGGAGATCGGCGTCGCCCTGCGCCAGCCGCTCAAGAACCTCGGCCTCCTCAGCGGGTTCGCGGCGAGCCGGCTGGCCAGCCGGCTGGCCAGCCGGCTGGGCGCCGGCACCGCGACGCTCGACGCCACGCTGCACGAGCGGCTGCGCGACCATGCGGGACGCTTCGAGAGGCACGTCGCCGACCTGAAGAACGCCGCGGTCTCCACGGTCAGCGCCTACCGGAAGGAGATCATCGAGCGGCAGCAGGAGCTCGAGCGCCTGGCCGACATGGCCATCGAGCTGTTCGCCACGGCCTGCGTGCTCTCGCGCACGCAGCGACTGCTGGAGGAGCGCGGCGTGGACGGCTGCGCACACGAGCTCGACCTCTGCGACCTGTTCGTCGTGGAGGCCGGCCGCCGCTTTCGCGCGAGCCGCGTGTCGCTGCAGTCCCGACAGGACGAGACGCGGCGGACCGTGGCGCGCGGTGTGCGCACGGCGGGGGGATATGCGGTGGAGAGCGCGTTACTGAAGAATTAGGGACTAGGGATTAGGGATTCGGAACTGAAGTTGGTATCCAGACTGATCATCGCTGTGCCATGCCTCGCAACACTGCCTCGTAGAGATGCCGAGTGTCAGAGTGACCGTCGTTCCTAATCCCTAATCCCTAATCCGGAATGATCTACGACATCTCGATCCCGGTCCGCCACGGCGGGCTCGTCTACCCGGGCAACCCGGCCATCTCCATCACCGCGCAGCAGGCCATCTCGGCCGGCGCCGGTGCCAACGTGTCGCGACTCGACATGGGCTCGCACACCGGCACGCACGTGGACGCGCCGAAGCACTTCTTCGACGACGGCGCGGGCGTCGACACCCTGGCGCTCGATCTCCTGATGGGCCCGGCGCGCCTCCTGGCCTTCGGCGAGGCCGTCGCCAGCGTGGGGATGGCGGAGCTGGAGCCGCACGAGCTGGATGGGGTGAAGCGGCTGCTCATCCGCACGCGCAACTCCGACTGGCTCACGAGCGGCAGCACCGAGTTCCACGAGGACTACACCTACCTCACCCCCGACGGCGCCGAATATCTCGTCGCGCTCGGCGTGCAGCTCGTGGGGGTGGACTACCTGTCGGTGGAACAGTTCCACTCGGGCCACCACAGGACGCACCGCACACTGCTGGAGCGCGGGATCGTCATCGTGGAAGGACTGATGCTGTCCGACGTGCCCGCCGGCGAATACGAGTTTCGCTGCCTGCCCCTGCGCCTGGAGGGGCTGGACGGGGCGCCGGCGCGCGCGGTGCTGGTCGATACAAACGAGTAACGAGTAACGAGTAAAATGGTCCTGGTTATTCGTGACTCGTTGCTCGTTTTCCGTATTTCCCTCCCTAACGACGGATTCTACTGATGCAGCTCGCGATGATCGGCCTGGGCAAGATGGGCGGCAACATGACCGAGCGGCTGATGCGCGGCGGCCACAGCGTCGTCGCCTTCGACCGCGATGTCGCGGTGGTGTCGAAGTACGCCGGGATGGGCGCGACCCCGGCGAGCGACCTCACCATGGTGGTCTCGAAGCTCGGCAGCCCGCGCATCATCTGGATCATGGTGCCCGCCGGCAAGCCGGTGGACGACACCATCGACGAGCTTCTCCCGCAGCTCTCGCCCGGCGACATCCTCATCGACGGCGGCAACTCGATGTTCAAGGACACCATCGCGCGGTCGGAGCGCCTCAGGGACAGGTCCATCCACTTCATCGACGCCGGCACCAGCGGCGGGGTGTGGGGGCTGGCGAACGGCTACTGCCTGATGGTGGGCGGCGACAAGGCGGCGGTGCAGCAGTGCGAGCCGATCTTCCTGTCCCTCGCGCAGGACAAGGGCTACGCGCACGTGGGGCCGTCGGGGGCGGGCCACTACGTGAAGATGGTGCACAACGGCATCGAGTACGCCATGCTCCAGGGCTTCGCCGAGGGCTACGAGATCCTCGGCAGCAACAAGAAGTTTCCCGAGCTGGACCTGCACCAGATCGCCGAGCTGTGGCAGCACGGCAGCGTCGTGCGCTCGTGGCTCAACGAGCTCGCGGTGAACGCCTTCGGGAAGGACCCGCGGCTGAGCAAGCTGAAGGGATTCGTCTCGGACTCCGGCGAGGGCCGCTGGACGGTGGCGGAGGCGATCGAGGAGGACGTGCCCGCACCGGTCATCACCCTCTCGCTGCTGATGCGGCTTCGCTCGCGGCAGGAGGATTCGTTCGGCGGCAAGGTCATCGCCGCGCTGCGCAACGAGTTCGGGGGCCACGCGGTCAAGGGCTCATGACCGGCCCCTCCGCCGCCCACATGAAGACGACGCCGCGAATCAGTGGGCAGTACGATCCGGTCCCGCGGCGGAACGCCCAGCAGGCCGACCCGTGCACGATGGTGATCTTCGGCGCCACGGGCGACCTCACCAAGCGAAAGCTGTTCCCCGCACTCTACCAGCTCGCGGCCGAGCACCTGCTGGCGCCGCACTTCGCGGTGCTGGCGGTGGGACGCGATGCGGCCGAGACCGACGCCACCTTCCGCGAGAAGATGCGCGAGGCGCTGCACGAGTCGGACGAGGTGAAGCACTTCGACGAGCAGATCTGGGAGTCGCTGTCGGCACGGGTGTTCTATGCCGGTGGCGACGCGACCGCCAGCGACGCGTACACCCTGATCAAGGCCCGTCTCGACGGCATCGAGGAGCACCGGAGCGAGGAGGAGCGCAACCGCTTCTTCTATCTCGCCGTGCCGCCGAGCGTCTTCGAGCCGATCGTGCGGCACCTGTCGGACAGCGGGCTGGTGCCGCGGCACGACCCGTCGGTGCGCCCCTGGGCCCGGGTGGTGGTGGAGAAGCCCTTCGGCCACAGCCTGCAGACCGCGCAGCACCTCAACGCGCTCGTCCTCTCGCTGTTCGAGGAGCACCAGGTGTATCGCATCGATCACTACCTGGGCAAGGAGACGGTGCAGAACGTCCTCGTGCTGCGCTTCGCGAACTCCATCTTCGAGCCCCTGTGGAACCGGAGCCACATCGCCCACGTGCAGATCACGGCGGCCGAGACGGTGGGGGTGGAAGCGCGCGGGAAGTATTACGAGGAGGCGGGGATCATTCGCGACATGTTCCAGAACCACCTCCTCCAGCTCCTGGCGCTCACCGCGATGGAGCCGCCGGCTTCGATGACGGCCGACGCAGTGCGCGACGAGAAGGTGAAGGTGTTGAAGTCGGTGCGCCCGCTCACGGCGGAGACGATCCCGGACAGCGTGGTGCGCGCGCAGTACGCCGCCGGCCGCATGAAGGGCGCCGAGGTGCCGGGATATCGCGACGAGGCGGACGTCGCGCCGGACTCGCAGTCGCCCACGTACGCCGCGGCGCGCTTCTACATCGACAACTGGCGCTGGCAGGGGGTGCCCTTCTACCTGCGCAGCGGCAAGCGCATGGCGAAGCGGGCGTCGGAGATCGCCGTGCAGTTCCACACCCCGCCGCATCGCATGTTCGGCGAGGACGGGCGCATGGGCCACCTCCAGCCGAACACCCTGGTCATGCGGGTGCAGCCCAACGAGGGCGTGTCGCTCACCTTCGAGGTGAAGGTGCCGGGCGCCGCCGTGGCGCTCACCGAGCACGTGGAAGTCGCGCCCGTCGACATGGACTTCAGCTACGCGGAAGCGTTCGGCGAGACGGCCGCCCCGGCGTACGAGACCCTGCTGCTGGACGTCATGATCGGCGAGATGACGCTGTTCACGCGCAGCGACGAGGTGGAGGCGGCATGGAAGATCATCGACCCGCTGCTCTGCTACTGGGAAGAGCGTCCCGCGGAGCCGATGCCCAGCTATCCCTCGGGAAGCTGGGGTCCGGAGGCGGCCGAGGAGCTCATCGCCGCGGACGGCGGGGAATGGCGTCAGCCATGACCGCGCCGTGCCACGGCACACGGGGCGACGCGTGAGCGACGACGACATCGCCGTGCTTCGGCAGTTCAGCAACGAAGCGGAAGCGAACCTCGCCGCCAGCGTCCTGGAGGCCAACGGCGTGCCGGCGCGCGTCGCGGCCGATACGGCGGGCGGCGCCTTCCCGAGCCTCGCGCTCGTCTTCCCGATCCGCCTGCTCGTGCGTCGCGCCGACCTGGCGCTTGCGCGCGAGCTGCTCGACACCGAGGCGTCACAGGACCCCGAGCAGGGCTGACGTCACGCGTGGATTCCATGGCGCGATCCTGGCACCGCCCGGGGGACCCACACTTCTCCACTCCGACGGCATGCTCAGATACCTCGGCTACTTCGCCGGCCTCCTCACCGTGCTGTCCTTTCTTCCGCAGGTGATTCGTGCCTGGCGGACCCGGCAGACGAAGGATCTGTCCCTCGGAACCTTCGCGCTCCTCATCACCGCCAGCGTCTGCTGGATTCTCTACGGCGTGGGAAAGACGGACTGGGCCATCATCGCGACGAACAGCGGGATGGTGTCGCTCAACATCGCCCTGCTCGTGGCCAAGCTGCGGTTCAAGTAGCCGTCCTGCGCCGGAACCCCTCTCGCAGGCCGCCAGAACCTCGCGCGAATTGCCACCCCGCGGGCCTTCCGCGCGGGCCGATCTCGAGGCCCCCGTGACGGAGGATGCCTCTGGTCTGTCATGATGGTGACGCCTTCC
>JAQBPZ010000075.1 GCA_028287225.1 Gemmatimonadota bacterium | reverse complement strand
CGACGCCGAGGAGACGCGCCGGCTCAGGCGCCAGGCCGCCGCGCTTCGCCGGGAACGTCGCCGCATCGGCGAGGGCGGCGCGCTCGCGTTCTCGTTCGCGTCGCACTTCGGTCACGTGCACGTGCGGGGCGGGTTCGGCCTGGTCGTGGGCAACCCGCCCTGGGTGCGTCTCCACAACATCCCGCCCGCGGCGCGCGTGCGGCTTCGCGAGCGGTTCGAGATCTACCGCGATCCGGGGTGGCAGCCGGCGCCGCTGGACGCCGGGCCGAAGCCGGGCTTCGGCCCCCAGGTGGATCTCGCCGCCCTCTTCGTGGAACGGTCCGTCGCGCTCGCCGCCGCGGGCGGGACCGTCGCCCTGCTCCTCCCCGCCAAGCTGTGGCGGTCGCTCTCCGGCGGCGGCGTGCGACGGCTCCTCTCGAGCCGTACCGAGATCCGCCACCTCGGCGACTGGACCGATGCGCCGAGCAGCTTCGATGCGGCGGTGTATCCGTCGTTCATCGTGACCCGCCGCGCGTCGGCAACGGATGGATCCGCCCCGATGGCGGTGTCCGTCCGACGACGAACAGTGGACCATTCGTGGCAGGGAAAGGCCGGCGAGCAACAGTACAGCGCCGACCGGTCGAGTCCCTGGCTCCTGCTTCCGCCCGAGGTGCGCGCGGCGTTCGACCGGCTCGCCGCCGCCGGCCCGACCATCGGCAGCGGCGCTCTCGGCCGCGCCACGCTCGGAGTGAAGAGCGGCTGCAACGACGCGTTCATGCTCCAGGTGAGCCACGATCTCGGCGACGCGTCGGCTTCCGATGAGACACTTTCGGTGGAGCATCTCGGGCGGCGCGGGCAGGTGGAGCGTGGCGTGCTCCGACCACTCCTCCGCGGTGATGCGCTCGCGCCGTGGGTCGTTCCCGCCTCTCGGCGGGCCATCCTGTGGACGCACGCTCCAGGCGGCGCGCCGCTCGACGTGCTTCCCGCGGGCGCGGCCCGCTGGCTCGCGCCGTGGCGACGACGACTCGCGTCGCGGTCGGACCTGCACGGCGCGCGCGCATGGTGGATGCTCTTTCGCACCGAGGGGGCGGATGCATCGCGGCCACGCGTCGTCTGGAGCGATTTCGGCCGCGCGCCGCGCGCCGCCCTCCTCGCGGCGGGCGAGCCGACGGTGCCACTGAACAGTTGCTACGTGCTGCCGTGCGACGACGAGCGGGATGCGCTCGCGCTCACGGCGCTGCTCAACAGCCCGGTGGCCGCGGCGTGGCTGAACGTGCTGGCCGAGCCGGCGCGCGGCGGGTGGCATCGCTACCTCGCATGGACCGTCTCGCTGCTGCCGCTGCCTCGCGACTGGGCGCGTGCGCGTGCTCTCCTTGCCCCGCTCGCCGAGCGCGCGATCCTCGGCGTGGCACCGTCGCCGTTGGAGCTGACCGCCGCCACGTGCGACGCGTACCGCGTTGCCGCCTCCGCGATGGAACCGCTGCTCGGATGGTCACGCTAGCGGAGGAGCGGCTCCGCGCCGCGCAGGGGCGCATCGGGGCGTCGTGGCTGGCGCGCGGCGATGCCATCGTCATCGGCGGCATCGTGCTGCGCGACGCGCAGCGTGAGGCGGCGGCTCGGGTGAGCGCGCTGCTCGATGCGTGGCGTGGCTGCCTGCTTGCGGATGACGTGGGGCGCGGCAAGACCTTCGTCGCGCTGGCCGTTTCCAGACGCTGGGCTCGCGGGCTCGTCGTGGTGCCGGCTGGCCTGGCCGATACGTGGCGGCTGGCCATGGCGCGGGCGGAGATTGCGTGGCCTCTGGTCACGCACGAGTCGCTCAGCCGCGGCCACCGGCCCGGCTTTCACCCGGACGGCGTGATCGTCGACGAGTCGCACCACTTCCGGAATCCGTCGACCCAACGGTACTCGATGCTGGCGGAGATCGTGGCCCATGCCGAGCTGCTGCTCCTCTCGGCGACGCCGATCCAGAACTCCGTCGCGGACCTCGCGGCGCAGCTCGCCCTCTTCCTTGGTGCGGCGGTCGTCGGACGTGAGGGCGAACGGCTCGCGCCCTTCGTCGTGCGCGTGCAGGGCGACGATGCCGGCCTCGGGCTGCCCGTGCTCGACGCGCCGCGATGGCTGCCCGCCGCGGCGGACGACTCCGACGTGCTCCGGGCCATCCTCGACCTTCCGCCCCCGCCCCGCGCGCTCGACGCGGGCGACGCGGGGGTGCTCCGCACGATCACCCTCGTCCGGGCGTGGGCATCGAGCCGCGCCGCGCTCCAGGCGACGCTCGCTCGGCGCCGGCGAACCGCCGTCGCCATGGAGCAGAGCGTCCACGCCGGCCGCATGCCGACCACGGCGGAGCTTCGCGCGTGGCATGGCGCTGGCGACGACGCGGTGCAGCTCGGGTTCGCCGAGCTGCTCGTCGCGCAGGGGCATGGCGCGTCGGATGCGCACGAGCGTTCCGCGCTGATGGTCGCCATCTCGTCCGAGCACGCGGCTCTCGACCGGCTCGCCAGCCTGCTGCGGCGGCGCCACGACGTGGACCATGCCCGCGCCGCCGCCCTCGCCGAGATCGTGCGAGCGCATCGCGGCGCGCGAGTGCTCGCCTTCACCGAGCTGGCCAGCACGGCGCGTGGCTATCACGCGCTGCTGCGGTACCTCCCGGGCGTGGGACTGCTGACCGCGAGCGGCGCCACCATCGCGAGTGGCCGCATCACGCGACGCGAGCTGCTCGAGCGCTTCGCCCCCGTGGCACAGGGGGTCGGTGAGGCGCCGCCGCGCGAGCGTGTCACGCTCCTCATCAGCACCGACCTCCTCTCGGAGGGCGTGAACCTGCAGGACGCCGCCGTGGTGGTGCACCTCGACCTGCCGTGGAACCCCGCGCGGCTGGCGCAGCGAGTCGGCCGCATCCGCCGCCCGCATGGCGCCGCGCGCGTCTCCAGCTACCTCGTGGCACCACCGGCCGGTGCCGAGCTGCTGCTGGACGTCGAGCGCCGGCTGCGTGGCAAGCTGCGGGATGCCGAGCGAACCATCGGCCGGTCAGTCCAGGTAGTGCCGACACTCACGCTGGCCGGTGCCATCAGCGCACCGGTGCGGGGCGGCACCGCTGGCCGGCGACGAGCGACGGAGGCGCGGCTTCGCGCGTGGCGCGATCGCGGCGGACGTGTGTCCGATCCCCTTCCACTGACCGCGGCGGCGGCGAGCCGCCACGCCGGATGGATCGCCGTGCTCGGGAATGGGGAGCTGATCGCGGCGCTCGATGGACAGGTCGGAACCGACGCCGGGCTCGTCGACCGCGCGAGCGCGGCCGCGGATGGTCCGGCACTCGAGGTGGACGCGGTGGAGCTGGAACGCGCCTGCGTGTCGATCGCCCGGCATCTCGAACGGCGCCGGCTGCTCGACGACTGCGGGCTTCGTGAGCTCGTCTCGCCCGCGGCGGGCGTCGTCCTGCGGCAGGCGTCGTCGCGGATACGTGCGGCGCCGCGCCACCAGCGCGTGCAGTGCGCCGCCCTCGCGGCGCGCCTGCGCGAAGTGTTCGCTCGTCCCTGCTCGCTCGGTACGGAGCGCGCGCTGGATCGGCTTGTGAACGCCGACGGAGCGGTGTCCGCGGTGGCCTGGCTGGAACAGGTCCTTGCCGTGGCGGAGGTATCGCGCCACTCGCGCGCACACCCGGCCGATGCGGCCAGCGCCGTGGAGGCCATCGTGCTGTTCGGACCCTGACGCGGTCATGCCCTGACGCGGTCATGCGCTGACGCTGTCATGATACGCGAATTGACGCGAACCTTCGGAGCGAATTTTCGCGATGCTCTGGCAACTGCATTCGACGCAGAGGTCGCCGAGGGGAACAGCGAGGTACGCAGAGGACTGCGCTCGGCCAGCCTCGGTGCACCGATCCAACTTCCGCAACCCGAAACACTCCAATGCATTTGGGGGTGAGGGGTCAGGATGGGCGCGACGGAGCCGACTGATGCAGTCCTCTGCGCCCTCGCTGTTCCCCTCGGCGACCTGTGCGTTGAATGCCCTTGCCGAGCATCCTGCAATTCGTTCCGAAGGTTCGCGTCAATTGGCGTACGCACCAAGTCGCGTCCGCACCAAGTCGCGTCCACGCCAACACCCGCGTCGAATCAGCCGCGCGCTCACTCGCACCCCCGCACCGTCCCGATCCGCCCCTGCGGGCCCACCGCCCACCCCCGCACGCAGCGCCGCCCGTCGGCCACGAACGCCAGGCTGTTGTACGCCACGCTGTCCGTCGCCGACCAGCTCCGGCCCCCGTCGCGGGAGGTGTCCGTCCCGGTGGACCCCACGGCGATGAGCCGCTGCCCTCCCGACCTCGGCCAGTACGCCACCGCGGAGCGGTAGCCCGAGGGCGACAGGAGGCTGTCGGTCACGACCCAGGTCCGCCCCCCGTTGCGGGTGGTGGCCACGTTGCGCCCCCGCAGCTTCGGCTGCTGGTAGTCGCCGCCGGCGATCACCCCGTCGCGGGCGTTCGCGAACGCCACCGAGAAGATCCCGGCCGAGGAGACGCCGGCGCGGATCGGGGTGTCGGCCACGGTCCAGGTGCGGCCGCGGTCCGATGAATGGTAGACCCGAGCGGTCGCCGCCCCGCCGCTCACCAGCCATGCGTCGGCCGAGCCGCGCACGAACAGGCAGGTCCCGCTCGCGGCAAAGGCGCCCTCGCCGGGAAGCGCGGGAGGCAGGCGCTCCGCGGGCACCTCCTGCCAGGTGGTCCCGCCATCGCTCGTGGTGATCACCAGGAAGCGGCCGCCCACCGGGTCGCTCATCGCGATGCCGTGGCGCGCATCCCAGAACTGGATGGCATCGAAGAACGATCCGGCCCGGGTGCTGGTGAAGCGCAGCGACCAGGTGCGGCCACCGTCCGTCGTGCGGTAGATGCGCGACGAGTCGCCGATGCTGAGCACGTGCGCGGTGGTCGGCGACACGGCCGCGATGGCCCGGAAGTCGAGCGCCGACGCGCCGGGCACGGTATCGGCGCGCCAGGTGGCGCCGCCGTCGACGGTGCGCAGGACGGTGCCCCGCTGGCCGCTGGCCCACGCGACCCGCGCCGACACGACGCTCAGTCCGCGCAGCTCCGCCGTCGTGGGGCTCGCCTGTGGAGTCCACTGCGACTCGGCACGACCGGCGATGGCCAGGGCGAGCAGCGCCAGCCGCATCGCTCGGGGGACAGGATGGATAGCGCGCATGAACAGATGAGTGAGCGGGATGGGAGCCCTGCCGCGTGAGGTATGGAGTATGCCTCTCTCAGCAACCGCAAGTCCAGCGCACGGGCGCCGGCACGGGCATCACCTCCGGAGGAGACCATGTTGACGAACGACGAGCGGGAGGCCTTCGCGCTGGCGGTCATGGAGGAGGTGCGCCGGTGGCCCGGCGTCGAGCTTCGGCCGCATCCCAGCGCGGCGGCGCCCGGTGAGTCGGACGGGATTGAGTTTCGCCTCTACGGGCGCCAGATCGGCCACGTGCACGCCGACTGCTCGGTGCACCTCTCGCTCACCAAAGCGCTCAAGGAGCGGGTGGTCCACGACCAGCTCGCCCAGCCGCTGGAGTTCGCCCCCACCTCGGGCTGGGCGATGTTCAACGCCATGACGGTCGCCGACTCGGCCCACGCCATCTGGCTGCTCCGCCTCAACTACGTGCGCCTGCGCCGCCAGCGGCTCACGCCTCTCGCCGCCGCCGGCTCCGCGCTCCTCAAGCAGCACGAGGCCGCCCTCGGCGACGTCAGCCCCGGCGCCTCCCGCCTGCTCCAGCGCACGCAGGCCCGCTCAAGGCCGCGCCCGCTGCCGAGCCTCGAGCTCTAGACGTCGAGACAGGGCGCCCTCCGGCCGTGCGGCGCACGGCGGCGAGTGTCGCTCGTTCCTCAGGCGGCGCCAGCGTGTCCGCGGAACATGAAGTACACCGCGCCCAGGATGCACAGCGCCGCCAAGAGGAAGTCCAGCCGGCGCGGCTGCTTCATGTAGAAGAACGCGAACGGTCGGTCATCCGCCCCCGGCCCCCTGCTCCGCCGCCTCCGTCCGCGTGGTGTCCGCACGGGCGCGGAGCACGCCCCACACCCCCGCTCCGATCATCATCGCGAACGCCACGGCCCGGATGACCCGCGCGATCTGCTGGTCGTGCGACATCAGGCCGGCCTCGCCCAGCAGGTATGCCCAGTCGTGCTCGCCCCCACCGACGAGCGGCAGCTCCTGCGCGCGCGCATCGGCCACGTACGTCGCCACGTTGCCGCAGCTCTGCGCCACCCACCAGAGCGCGACGCACGCCCCGTACTGGTCGCCCCGCCGCCAGAACGACACGGCGAACGCCGCGGGCATCAGCAGCTGCATGATCGTGCCGCCCGCCACGGCGATGACCTCGCCGAAGGGGCCGAACACGAGGTGCCCCGTCTCGTGCACCGCGAGGTCGACGCTGTCCAGGAGCGTGAAATCGCCCGGGTGGCGGAGCCCGTACAGCCCCCAGACGACGAGGGCGGCGAGGAACACCCGCCGTACGACGACAGCGATCCCTTCCCCCTTCGCGATGCCGGGTGCGGCGTCGGGCTGATTCCTCACCGGCGGCCCTGCGGGAGGCCGGCCGAAACCTCGCGCCACCCGGCGCGTAGGATAGATGCGGGCCGACGGCCGGCCGGCTGCCCCAGCCCGGGGCGGCGCTCACGCATCTCTCGTGGAGTTCGGCACATGTGGCTGCTGCTCAAGGGACTC
>JAQBPZ010000054.1 GCA_028287225.1 Gemmatimonadota bacterium | reverse complement strand
GTAGGCGACGCCGCCGGAGTAGCCCGCGGGGGTGATCTGGTCGGCGTTGGCGTAGGCGGTGGCCTTCACCCCTTCCTTGGGATCGTAGCCGTTCACGTGGCAGTTGATGCACCACCCCATGTTGAGCGACGAGTACTGGTAGACGCGGTCCATCTGCTGGACCGGGCCGTGGCAGCTCTGGCAGGTGACGCCGGCGTTCACGTGTCGCACGTGCGGAAAGTGGACGTACTCCGGCACCTTGTGAATTCGCTCCCAGGGAACTGGAAGGCCCTTCGCGGCGTAGTTACGGAGCTTCCCGATCTCGGCCTTGTTGAAGTCGGTGCTGCCAAGGACGGCGTTGTGGCAGCCCATGCAGGTGTTCACCGCCGGCATGCCGACGTCGACCGACTTGTTCGCCGTGTTGTGGCAGTAGAGGCAGTTCATGCCGAGCCCCCCAGCCGAAACGGGTCCGGCATGGATGGGATGCTTGAACGCCACCGGCTGGGCCGGGCCGCGTCCCTGCGAGGAGGAGGCACCACTATAGGCGGACAGGACGACGGCACCGATCGCCAGGAGCATGAGTCCCGGGATCGCGGTCCACTTCCTTCGCTGCGTCATCGCGATGGGGTGTAGGTATTACAGCGGAAGGGGCCGCGCGTGTGCGAGGCTCCGAACCAGCCGGCAAATTTGCCTGAACGTCGAGACCGCCGCAAGGCGAGCGACCTCATGACTTGTGGTGTTGCACCTCGTGCCGGCGTCCGCGTCGCAAAACGGTGACCGCCGCATCGGCGGCGGCGGACCCTCCACGGCAACGGGAAACTCCCCGGCCTCCGGAGAAAGGTCAAGTCGGCATTTTCCCTACCGTCGAGAGCGCTGCAGCATCCGCCAGCGCCGGCGGCGCGAGCTCCGACGGCAGCAGGTCCAGGTTGGCGCGCGGGTTCTGCGTCAGCCGCAGCGGCCAGTGCGTTCCATACACGAACCGTTCGGCGCCCACGGTGCGGAGCAGGTGCGCGAAGTGATCCTCGGGCGGCCCCCAGATCCACGCGAAGTCCCAATGCACGCGCCGCTGCTCCTCGGGCGTGAGCCCCCAGTGCGACTCCTCGAGCAGCTCGCGGCCGGCGCCGGTGACCACGAGCCGAACGCCGTCGCCTGCGCGGGCAAGGGCGCGGACGTGTGCCGCCGTGAGGTCGCCGGCCACGTCGAGCGGATGCCGCTGCCGCAGGTCCTCGAAGCGCACGGTGAGCACGAGAGGCAGCCCCAGGGCGCCGCACGCCAGGGCGAGCTCCCGGAGCCGCGCATCGTGCGCGCCGAGGCCCCAGTGCATCGGATACGCGCGAACCGCCGCGGCACCCTGCTCCGCCAGCTCGCGGAGCGTGCGCTCCCATTGCGGCCAATCCGGTCGCACCACCGGCGCGGGGCGCAGGACGTCGCGATGCGGCGCGAGGGCGCTGAACAGCGCGGCGTTGCCCGGCGCGGGGTCGCGATGCCAGGCGCTCGGCAGGTAGCCGACCCACGCCCCGGACAGACCCTCCCGCGCGAGCACGCGCACGAGCACCTCGGGGTCGGGATGCGGCAGCTGCCGGAACGGGTACGGGCCGATGTACGCGGCGACGTCGATCATCGGGTGGTGGACCGGGACGCGAGTGGCGAGGCAACGGGCCCGCAGCGCGGAAAGGCATCCGCGGCGAACAGCCGCGCGGCATTCCGCCAGCGGATGTCGGCGAGATCGTCGGCGCCCAGGCCCATGACCTCGAGCGCGCGCAGCTTCGCGAGGCCGGTCTCCATGGTGAGGTCGCAGGCCCAGAGCAGCCGCTGCGCGCCGAGCGCCGCGACCGCCTCGTCCAGCATGCCGCGATCCACGCCGCTTCCCGAAAGGTCCGGGTACACGTTGGGGATGTCGCGGACGGCGGGCAGCGTGTGCGCCCAGTCTCCGCCCCCGCCGAGGTGTGCCAGGATGAAGCTCACCGTCGGATGGCGCGCGGCGAGCCGCCCGAGATCGGCGCCATCGGAGATCTCCTGGCTGGGCCACTCGCGCGTGCGGTGCTGCCAGATGTGGTGCAGCACCGGAAGGCCATGCTGCGCCGCCCGCTCGCAGACCGGGTCCAGCAGCGGATCGTCGGCGCGTCGGCTCGCCAGCAGCTTCAGGCCGATCGCGCCGTTCGCCACCGCGCGGTCGATCTCGGCGAGCGCGTGCGCGGTGTGGTTCGGGTTCACTGCCACGAAGTACCGCACGCGCTCGGCATGCTCGGCGGCGATCGCGGCCATGGCGTCGTTGCCGCGCGAGACGTCGTCCGGCGAGGGGAAGTACGTGGGGGACGTGTGGCCGAAGCTGCCGAGGATGCTCGCGACGTGATACGTCACGCCCATGGCGTTGCCGGCGCGCAGCCGCGCGTCGTTCACGCGCCGCCAGTCGCCGCGCCCGGACTCGGCGTGATAGAAGTGCGCGTGCACGTCGATGAGCGGGGCGCCGGGAGCGAGCGGCACGCCGCTGCTCACCCGCGCTCCTCGTCGGCCAGCGCGACGAAGGCGGCGCTCGCCGCCGACTCGATCTCGCGGAGGGCCTCGTCGTCGTGCGCGATCGCGGCGAAGTTGTACGCGCCGCGCTTGAAGAGCACGCCCGCATCGAGCGCGTGCAGGACGAAGCGCGACTCGCGAGACGGATCCGCCCAGCGCATCATCCACATCTGGTCGATGCCGCTCGTCTCCACGCCGGCCGTGCCGCTCGCGGCGATCGCGCGCTCCACCGCCTCGCGCATCTCGCGTCCCGTCTCGCCGAGCGTCGCGCAGATGTCGGCTTCGTCGTGCCAGTCGAGCACCGCGAGCGCGGCCGCGAGCGCGGTGGACTCGCTCGCGAGCGTCGACGAGATCCATGTGTGGCGAGCGGCGTTCATCAGATCCTTGCGTCCCACGACGGCGGCGAGCGGATAGCCATTCGCCAGCGCCTTGCCGAACGACGCGAGGTCCGGGGTGATCCCACTGGTCTCCTGCCACCCGCCCGACGCGGCGCGGAATCCCGTCTTGATCTCGTCGAACACGAGCGCGGCGCCGCTGGCGTCGCACAGCGCCCGCGCGCGTTCCAGCCATCCCGCGGGCGGCGCCCGCTCCACCACCGGCTCGATCACGATGGCGGCGAGGCCCGCGCCGGCGATCGCGACCGCCTGTTCCAGCGCGGCCACGTTGCCCCACGGCACCTTCGTGACGTCGCCGCGCGTCGCCAGCGGCACGCCATCCGCGTCGCTGCTCCAGTCGTGCCAGCCGAAGTAGCCCGCCGCCACCACCTTGTCGCGGCCGGTGTACGCCCGCGCGAGGCGCACCGCCGCCGCCGTCGCCTCCGCGCCGGTCTTCAGGAACTGCACGCGCTCCGCGCACGGGATGTAGTGACAGAGGCGCTCCGCGAGCTCCACCTCACGCCAGCTCGAGAACGGTCCGACGTTGCCCTCGCCCGCCGCCTCGATCACCGCCTGCGTCACGCGCGGCTCGGCGTACCCGAGCGACACGGCGCCGAGTGCCATGGTGCAGTCGAGATAGCGGCGCCCCTCCACGTCGGTCACGCGGGCGCCGCGCGCGCCGTAGAGATGCGTTGGCCCCGGTGCGGTCTCGCTGCCGTACAGCGCCGACGGCCGCTTGCTGCCGGTGGAGGCGCCGGTGGGCAGCACGGCGTCCGCGCGCTCGCGCCAGCTCCGCTCCTCGATGAGCTGCGGCGCGTCGTCGCCCTCGCCGGCGTCGTCCGCGATCTCGTCCGGCTCGGCAGGCGGCGGGGACGATGCGGCGTCC
>JAQBPZ010000019.1 GCA_028287225.1 Gemmatimonadota bacterium | reverse complement strand
AACGCCGTTGCAAGCGCGTTTTACCACAGAGGACACAGAGGGCACGGAGGACTGACTCAAGGAAACTGCTCTCCTCTGCGTCCTCGCTGTTCCCCTCCGCGCCCTCTGCGTTGAAGCTGTTGAGGCTTTGGACAAGGTTGAGGCTCTGGACAACGCGTCACCGCGATCAGTACCGCGTACGCCCCAGCCGCGAGACGACGAGCGTGTCCGCTGCCGAGCCGCGGCGGACGATGAGCGACAGGTTCGCGGCGCCGTAGCCCAGGCCGCGGGCGTCGAAGGCGATGGAGTCGCGCGTGGCCGAGAGGCGCACGCCGTGCTGGTGCGCCAGCGCATGCGTCGCGATGCGCTGGCCGCGCGCGACGAGCGCCAGGGTGCCGGCTACCGTATCGACGCGCAGCGCCACGATGGTGTGCTCCGCGAGCGCCGCGTCGCGGGCCTGCGCCACGGTGAACGCCCCCTCCACCACCGCCGCGTGCGTGGCGATGCGGTCCAGCCAGGCGTGCGCCTGTCGGAGGCCCAGGGCGCCGGCGAGCGCCCCGATCGCGATCACCAGCAGCAGCTCCAGCAGCGTGAACGCCGCGCGAGTGGATGGATGCGACATGGGCGCACGATACGCTCGTGCGCCCATCGCTTCACCATCGTTCGGCCGCGCGGCGGATCAGTCCGCGGCCACCGTGCCGAAGTCGTAGCCCGGCACCGAGATGCGGGGGATCGGCTGGCCGATCACGCGCTCGATGGTGCGGACCATCCCGATCTCGTCGGGCGCCATGAAGGTGTACGCGTCGCCCTCCTTGGCGGCGCGGCCCGTGCGGCCGATGCGGTGGACGTAGTCTTCGGCCTGCTGCGGCACGTCGTAGTTGACGACGTGCGTGATGCCCGAGACGTCCAGGCCGCGCTGCGCGATGTCGGTGGCCACGAGCACCGAGATCTTCCCGTCCTTGAAGTCCTGGAGGGCCTTGGTGCGCTGCGGCTGCGACTTGTCGGCGTGCATCGCCGTCGCGGTGACGCCCGCCTTCTCCAGGTCGCGCACGATGCGGTCGGCACCATGCTTGGTCCGCGAGAAGATGAGCACCGAGTCGTGCACCTTGCTGGTGAGCAGGTGGACGAGCAGCGCGTTCTTCTTCTCCCGCGGCACCGGATACACCGCGTGCGTCACCGTGCTCGCCGCGGACGAGCGGACGCCCACCTGCACCACCACCGGCTTGCGCAGGTACTTGCGGGCGAGGGCCTCGACCTCCGGGGGCATCGTGGCGCTGAACAGCAGCGTCTGGCGATAGACCGGGATCTGCGAGACGACGTTGTTGATCTGCGGCGCGAAGCCCATGTCGAGCATGCGGTCGGCTTCGTCGAGCACGAGCACCTCGAGGTCGTCGAAGACGACGTTCTGCCGCTCCAGGTGGTCGATCAGCCGGCCCGGCGTGGCGACGACGACGTCGACGCCCGCGCGCAGCTTCTTCTCCTGCGGGTCGAGGGGCACGCCGCCGTAGACCGCGACGCAGGAGATGTCGGCGTGGGCCGCGTAGCGGCGAAAGCTCTCCTCCACCTGCACGCAGAGCTCGCGGGTCGGGGTGAGGATGAGGCAGCGGGTGCGCTTCGGGCCGCCGATCAGGCGATCGATGATCGGCAGGGTGAAGGCCGCGGTCTTGCCGGTGCCCGTCTGCGCCAGCCCCATGATGTCGCGGCCCTTGCGGGCGAGCGGGATGGCCTCGCGCTGGATGGGGGTGGGGGAGGTGTAGCCCGCGTCGCGAATGGCGGCGAGGATGGTCTCGTGGAGGTCGAGGTCGGCGAAGGTGATCGCCGGATCGGCCTGCACCGGGCCGGTGGGCTCGATGCCCTCGGCGGTCTGCGTGAGTTCGGTCATTCGTCCTGTCGCGTCACAGCGATGCGTCGCGCCGGGGCTGCGTTCCCGGGACTTCCGGGGCCGGCGCATGCACCGAACTGTCGCGGCGGAAGCCGCGCACCGGCCGGTGCGGGTTGCTGAAGGCAGGCGGCGCGAGTGCGCCGGCAAGTCGTTCGATTCGTTCAGCAGAAAGATAACCCGATCGGGCAGTGGCGGCTACCTGTCGCGGTGGTGCGCAGAGCGTCACGCCGCCGGCACGCGCTGCGCCGCCACCCACGGCCTGAAAGTTGACCTGTACCTCGTCAGCCTCCTCACACGGACGTCCAATGGAACCGATCACCGACCAGGCCGGCTTCGAGCGCGTCGTCGCGCTGCCGGCCGCCCTGCTGCTCAAGCACGGCGCCCACTGCCCCATCAGCGCCAACGCCCGCCAGGAAGTCACGAGCTTCGCCTCCTCGTACCCCGACATCCCGGTCTACTCGCTGGAGGTGACGGAGTACCGCGCCCTCTCCAAGGACGTGGCCTTCACGCTCGAGGTGCACCACGAATCGCCCCAGCTCTTCCTGCTCGAGAACGGCAAGGCACGGTGGCACACCGAGCACTACGACATCAGCGAGCACGACATCCGGAAGCGGCTGGGCGCGAAGTAGGCGCCGAGCTCACAGGTGCTGCGGTCCGTACGCCACGTCGCGCGACCGAACGCCGCCGGCAGGCCGGCACCTGGCGCCGCCTCGCGACCACGCCGACTCCTTCCCGCGACATCGTGCGCAGCGCCGGTCAGCCGCGACGCAGCGCGATCGCGAGGTACGCGAGGACGCCGGGGAGCACGGCCTCCGGCTCCTCCTCGTTCACGGCGTGTCCGCCGAGCGGGAGCTCGAGCAGGTGCAGCACGGCGCCGGCCCGCTGCAGCGCGGTGACGTACGGCCGAGCGTCGCGCAGCAGGGCGTCGCGCCCCGACAGCACCACGAGCGGCGGCGACGCGAGCGACTGAAGGCGCGAGGCCATGTGGTCCACCGGCTGCCGGCGCCACTCGAACTCGTGGAGCAGCCGCCGCATCGCCCGCGCGTAGCCGGGATCCTGCGACGGGGCCCAGTACTCATCCACGTCCTGCTCCGTGACGCGGGACGGGTCGGCGTAGGCGAGCCGCTGGGCGCGGCCGGTGGCCCAACGCGGCACCACCCACCCGATCACCCGCTCCACCGCGGCGGGGGTCAGGAGGCGCGCGGGGGGTTGCAGGTACGCGCGGCCGAACGCCGCGGGATTCACGAGCGCCAGCGCCCCCACGGCCGTGGCGTGCCGCACCGAGAGCTCCAGGGCGATGGTCCCGCCCATCGACTGCGCCACCACGCCGGCACCGGCGAGGCCCTCCGCCTCGAAGAGCTCGCGCAGCACCTCCACCTGCCGGGCGAGCCGGTACTCGCCCGCGCCCTGCGGCTTGTCCGAGAGGCCGTGGCCCGGCAGGTCCATGGCGAGCACGCGATAGCCCGCCTGCGCGAGCGGCGCGAACCAGGCGCGCCACATGTACAGCGACGCCCCCCAGCCGTGCACGAGCACGATGGGGGGCGCCGAGGAATCGCCGGCTTCCGCGATCCGGAGCGACAGTCCGCCGGACAGCCCGACGTAGCACGTCCGGATGTCGGCTCGCCCGGCGGGAAACATGCTCTCCGGCGCGAGCCGGCCGCGAATGCGCGGCGGAGAGTTCCGCACCTCGACCGCCTCCGGCTCAGGCGATCTCGATGGGGCGTCCGATGAGCCGCGCGATGAGGCCGAGCCGGAAGGTCATCTCCGCCCACCGCTCCTCGCCTTCCGCGTGCGTCTCCAGGGGGTACGTCGGCCACACGTGCGGATTCTCGCTCCGCGGGCTGGTCGTCCCCTTGTGCGGATGCCACACGCCCTCGCGGTCCCGGTCATCGAGGAAGCGCTCCAGCAGCTTCCACCAGTTCTCGTTGCGCTTGAGGAAGCCGAGGCGCGCCATGAGCTCCAGCCAGAACACGGCGAAGGGCACGTCGGCGTCGGCCGCGTTGCGGTGCGGCAGCGGATCGCCCAGCATCAGGTGCGGCACGGGCTGCGCCACCTTGCCCACGAGCTGGACCGCCTCCTGGCGCGGCTGCGGCTGCGAGAGGTGCTGGTAGATGGCGTCCATCTCCCGATGGTGCTCGGCCCGGAAGAGGGGCATGTACGCCAGCATCATGATGGCGTAGATGGACGGCGGGGCGGCCTCGGCGGCCAGCATGTGCTGGTTGCCCTGCCGGATGAAGGGCTTCTGGGCGAGGGGGGAGCGCAGGTAGTCGGCGATCCGGTTGAGGATGCGCCGCGCGGCGCCGCGCAGCCGCGGGTCGCCCTCGTAGCCCGCCTGCGCCAGGGCTGCGGCCGAGGCCTCCCGGAGAAGGTTCCGGCCGCGCCGGATGGCGTCCTCGTCGCCCCCGTGGGACTCCCCGAGCTCGAACAGGTACGAGGGGTCCTCGTCCTCGGCGAGCAGCCGGAAGAGCACCCGCCGCGCGTGCAGGAGCGGGGGGGTATCCTTGTGCCATCCGTACTCGATCAGTCGTCGTACGGCTGGTATCGTTCCGATGCCCCGGAAGTGGTCGCCGCCCGCCTTCGGGAGGGTCAGCATGCCGCCTCCCCAGGTGCCGTCGGGCGATTGTGACAGCGACAGCATGAGGGCGGGTCGATGGATGAAGGGGAGCGACGCGACCTGCTCGGTCTCCTTCGGCGTGAGTCGCGCGACCTCGGTCAGCGCCCGATACTGGATCGGGGGCGCCGCGTGCCGGAGAATCCAGTCCAGGGGAAACCGGACGGGACTCGACGGCGGAACCGGGGGGGGCGGGGGCGGAATGACGGGAACGGAGGCAGGCGTCGCCGTCAGGCCGGGCGTCGCCGAGTCGGGCGAGGCAGGCGTGGAGGACGCGGGAGCTTCAGGGCTGTTGGACGGCGACGGCAGGGTCACGTAGGGCTCGCAGCTTGCGGGTCAGACCAGACGACGCTCGGCAGGGTAGAAGGAACGCACCGATGGAGCGCGGGTAAGCATAGCAGATTCACCCGCGCCCGCTAGAGGTGTGGCGTCAAGTCGTGCTGTGGCAACGAGTTGTAATTTGCCTTTTTCCCCACTTCGTTACGGAGACGGACCATGAAGGCTTTTCGTGTCGTGGCGCTGGGCGCCCTGCTCCTGATCGCCGGAGCCGTGACGGCCCGCGCACAGGGTGGCGCATCCCAGCAGGGCCAGGCCAGCCGGCGCCCGTCCCCGCTGCTCGACAACATGATGCTCACCGAGTCGCAGAAGTCGAAGATCGAGGGGATCCAGCGGAAGTACCTGCCCGAGATCCAGGCGATCTCCGAGTCGATGAGCAACGGCGGCGATCGCAGCGACGCATTCCGCAAGCGCAACGCGCTGCTGGAGAAGATGCAGCCCGAGATTCGCGCGGTGCTCACCGCCGACCAGCAGCCCGTCTTCGACCGCAACGTGGCGGAGATGCGCGCGCGCATGGAGCAGATGTCGAAGCAGTGACGTGATCGCGAGCAGATGCGCGAAGGGCCGGTGCGCAGAGGCGCACCGGCCCTTCGCGCATGTGCACGGCGCTTGTCGCGATCCGGAGCGCGACGCATCTTCGTGCGCGATGATCATCACGCACGCCACGCCACCGAGCCCCCGCCCCGCGCATCGTGCGCGGTGAGTTCGTCGACCTCGCGGACGCACGCCTCTACTACTACGCGGCGGGCTCGCGCGGGGCGGGCGCGCCGGTGGTGTTCCTGCACGGCTTCGGGACGTCGGGGCACCTGTGGAGCGACGTGGTGTCGCTCATGCCGGCCGGCCACCGCCTCGTGGTGGTGGACCTGCTCGGACACGGACGCAGCGATCCGCCGCTGGGGCGGCCGCTCTCGCTGCACGCGCACGCCGATCGCGTGGTGGCGCTGCTCGATGCGCTGTGCATCCGCGAGGCGTGCATCGTGGGGCACGGGGTCGGCGGCGGCATCGCCCAGGCGATCGCCACGGCGCATGCCTCACGCGTGTCGCACCTCGCGCTGGTGAGCAGCATCGCGTTCGGCGGATGGCTCACGCGCGACGTGCGCCTCGCGCGCCTCGCGATGCCGCTCCTGCGTCACCTGCCGCCGGCCTGGCTCCTCTCCATGGTGCGGTCGGAGATGGAGCGCGGCTACGCCGACCCGGCGCGCGCCGCGCATGCGCTGGACAAGTTCGGCCGGCCGTTCGCCAGCCCGGAGGGTCGCGACGCGCTGCGCGAGCACATCGCCGCGCTGGACCGCGCCGAGACGCGCGCCCTCGCCGGCCGGCT
>JAQBPZ010000017.1 GCA_028287225.1 Gemmatimonadota bacterium | reverse complement strand
GGGGCGAGGGCTCCGCGAGGTGGCAGCCGCGTCGCTCGCCGCCGAGCCGTCCACCGAGCTGCTGATCTACGGCCACTCGCACGTGGCGGCGCTGGAGCGGATGCCGAGCGGCAACGTCTACGCGAACGCGGGGAGCTGGCTGGACCGGCCCACGTACCTCGAGGTCACCCCCCGCGAGATCGCCCTGCGCGAGTGGCGTCCGTCAGCCGAAGGTGCGGACGTCGACGTGCTCGATCGCGTCGCCAAAGAAGCGCTTTCCTAGCGTCAGGAACTGCTGCGGGTCGTCGGACGCGATGAAGCGGTACGCCGCGCTCGCCGTGGGCCCCGCCATGAGGTCGTGCTCCATCAGCATGCGCCGCGTATCGGCAGCGGTCTCCTCGGCGCTGTCGATGAGGCGCACGTCCGGGCCGACGACCTCGCGGATGAGCGGCTTGAGCAGCGGGTAGTGCGTGCAGCCGAGGACGAGGGTGTCCACTTCGTGATGCGCGAAGGGCGCGAGGTATTCGCGCGCGACGAGGCGCGCGGCCTCGTGCTCCGTCCACCCTTCCTCGACGAGTGGGACGAACAACGGGCAGGCGAGCGCGGTGACCCGCGCGCTCGGCGAGGCTGCCTCGATGGCGCGCACGTACGCGCCCGACTTCACCGTGCCCTGGGTGGCGATGACGCCGATGCGGCCGTTCCGCGATGCCTTCACCGCGGCGCGTGCGCCGGGGTCGACCACGCCGATCACCGGCACGGGGAGCTCGTCGCGGAGCTGCGGCAGGGCATGCGCGGTCGCGGTGTTGCACGCGACGACGATGGCCTTGACGCCCTGCTCGATGAGGTAGAAGCCGATCTCGGTGCTGTAGCGCCGCACGGTCTCGGGCGACTTGGGGCCGTACGGCACGCGCGCGGTGTCCCCGAAGTAGACGAGGCTCTCGGCGGGGAGCTGCCGCATGATGGCATGCGCCACGGTGAGGCCGCCGAGCCCCGAGTCGAAGACGCCGATGGGGGAATCGCGGTCGACGGCGATCAAAAGCGGAGCCTCGCCGCGACGACGGTGCCGCGATCCGTCTGCTTCACCGCGACCTGCGCGGGGAGATCCCACAGGTTGGCGGCCACGTACGCATCGGCGCCCGCGAAGAAGTGGTTCGCGACGAGGGCGGCCACCCAGTCCTCGCGGTGCCCGCGCCGCAGGTTGATGAGCTCGTCGTTGTACGTGGAGGGGGAGCGGATCGCGGCGCCGTTCTGGTCGTAGCCGATGACGACCAGCGAGTCCTGCCGCAGGCGGCGCGCCTGCCGGAGCTCGGCGTTGGACTCGCGCAGCATGGCGATGCCGATGGCCTCGGCGACGGCGAAAATGGCGCCCGCCGTGGGGCGGCCGAGGATGGACTGCGCGTAGCCGGGGAGCGCCAGCGAGTACAGGAAGGCGCGGCGCGGCGAGAGCGGCGGCCGCGGGATGACGCGAGTGGCGGTGTCGTACGTGACGGGCCGCGGAGACACCCGCGCCGAATCCGTCCGCTGCGCGCCAGCGACGCGGGCGCCCGTGAGCCCCAGGCCGGCGAGCAGCACGGCGATCGGCACACAGGCGTGCTGTCGGGTGAAGAACCGGCGGAGGCTCATGAGGCGATGGATGCGGGACGCGGGCGAATGGCGGGAGTGCATGGGAATCGAACCCACCCAACCCGACGCAGTCGGGTCGCAGTCGTTTTGAAGACGACGGGAGCCACCAGGCGCCGTCCACTCCCCACGATCACTCGAGCACGACCAGGGCAGCGCCGCGAGGCTCCACCGCACCGACGACGACACTGCCCGGGACCCTCGAAAGGTACTCGCCGAGCTGCGCTGGCGGGACGGCGACGAGCAGGCCGCCGGAGGTCTGGGGATCGAGGGCGAGGGCGACGTTCGCGTCGCTCGCGGCCGACCAGTCGGCCAGTGGAGTGACGAACCGGAGGTTGCGCTCGGCGCCCCCGGTGCGGATGCCGGCGGCCCAGAGCTCGCGCGCGCCGGGCAGCTCCGGCAGGTCGTCGCCGCGCAGCCGGACGGTGACGCCGCTGGCCCGCGCGATGTGCGACGCATGGCCGAGGAGCCCGAAGCCGGTGACGTCGGTGGCGCACTGCACGCCGGTGGCGAGTGCCGCGCGGCTCGCGACGGCGTTGAGCGCCCGCATGCTGTCGTGGAGTGAAGTGCGACGCGCATCGTCCAATCGGTCCTGCTTCGCCGCCGTGGCGAGCAGCCCGGTGCCGAGCGGCTTGGTGAGGACGAGGAGGTCGCCGGCGCGGGCGGCGGCGTTGGTGAGGAGGCGGCGCGGGTCGGCCTGCCCCGTCACGCTGAGCCCGAACTTGAGCTCCTCGTCGATGATGGTGTGCCCGCCCACGAGCACCGCGCCGGCCTCGTGCACCTTGTCCTGCCCGCCGCGGACGATTGCCGTGAGCACATGCAGTGGCAAGGTGTCCACAGGGAATCCGACGATGGCGAGCGCGGTGAGCGGCTCACCTCCCATCGCGTAGACGTCCGAGAGCGCATTCGCGGCCGCGATCTGCCCGAACTCGTAGGGATCGTCGACGATCGGCGCGAAGAAGTCCACGGTCTGCACGAGCGCGAGGTCGTCCCGCACCAGGAAGACGCCGGCGTCGTCGAAGCTCTCGCGGCCCACGAGGAGCCGCGCGTCATGTGATGCGGGGACGCTGGCGAGGGCCTCGGCAAGGTCGGCGGCGCCGAGCTTGGCGGCGCAGCCGGCGCACCGCGCACTGGCGGTGAGCCGGATCGGATGCCCTGCCTGGGCCATCGCCATTCGCGAGCCCGTGTCGGGGCTAGCGGGCGCCGAGGGCGACGACGAGATCGATCTCGACGCGCACGCCGCGCGGAAGTCCCGACACCTGGACGGTGGAGCGTGCGGGGCGGGCGCTCCCCATGACGCGGGCGTACACCTCGTTCACGCGCGGGAAGTCGGCCATGTCCATGAGGAACACCGTCGCCTTGGCGACCTGCCCCCAGCCGGCGCCCGCCTCGCGGAGGATCGCCTCGAGGTTGCGGAACACCTGCTCCGTCTGCGCCACGACGTCGCCTTCCACGATCTGGGCGGTGGCGGGATCGAGCGCGATCTGGCCGGCCGTGAAGAGGAAGCCGTTGGCGATGATCGCCTGCGAGTAGGGGCCGATGGCCTCGGGGGCCTTGTCGGTGTGCACGGTGGTGAGTGACAACGCGATTCTCCTGGGATGGACGAGGAAGAGCGACGATGCGCCGCCCCGGATTCTAGCGCGGGTTCGTCGCGGCGCCAGCTTCGGCTGCGCTGGCTGCGCTGGATGCGCTGGATGCGCTGGCTGTGCGCGTACGCGAATCCCGACGAATGGGTGGCGAATGATCGCGACTCCATCACCGGCATGTGATCGTGAAGATTCGCCACCCATTCGCACGCATTCGCGTACGCTCCGAGCACACGGCCAGGGCAAAGGGCTAGGGCAAGCCGAACAATCGCCGCGTGTTGTCGGCCGTCACGGGACCCAGCGCGGCGGCCTCCACGCCGCGTGCCGCGGCGAGGCGGGCGACGGTGAGGCTCACCCAGCTCGGCTCGTTGCGCTTGCCCCGGTTCGGGACGGGCGCGAGATACGGCGCGTCGGACTCGGCGAGCAGGCGGTCGGCGGGCACGAGGCGCAGGAGGGCGTCGTCCGTCCACTTCCTGAACGTCACGATGCCGCTGAACGACACGCACCAGCCGGCGTCGAGCGCCGCCTCGGCGAGGGATGCGCTGCCGGTGTAGCAATGCAGCACGCCGCGCACGCCGGCGCGACCCGCCTGCACCACCATCGCGCGCGTGTCGTCCTCGGCCTCGCGCGTGTGGACCACGACGGGACGGTCCAGCTCCGCGGCAAGCGCCAGCTGCGCCTCGAACGCCTGACGCTGCCGGTCGTGCGGCGAGTGATCGTAGTGGTAGTCCAGCCCGCACTCGCCGATCGCCACGGCGCCGGCGGCGACGTGTGCGCGGATGGCGTCGGGGTCTCGCGCCGGATCGAAGCCGGCGGCGTCGGAGGGGTGCACGCCGGCGGTGTGGAAGCAGAACCCCGGATGCGCCTGCGCGATGGCCCGGGCGCGATCCGCCGCGTGGAGCGACTCGCCGATGCAGACGATGGCCAGCGCGCCCGTGACGCGGGCGCGCTCGATCACCGCGTCCCGATCGGCATCGAAGGCAGGATCCGCGAGGTGGGCGTGGCTGTCGATGAAGGTCGTCATGAATGCACGAACCGCCGCCCTTGCGGGCGGCGGTTCCACGTGCGGGCCGGACGGGGTCCAGGCACCTGACGGTGTGCTAGCGCGCCGCCGTGCTGGCGCTGCGGCTCGGCCGCGCCACCTCGGTGGCGGCGACGCGCGTGCCGCCGCCCTTGGCGGTGCTGGTGCGCGGCCAGCGATGCTCGATCCACAGCAGCACCGGGCCGGCGATGTAGATGGAGCTGAAGGTGCCGGTGACGACGCCGAACAGCATGATCCACGAGAACGGACGGATGACCTCGGGGCCGAACACCAGCAGCGAGAAGGTGGCGGCGGCCACGGTGAAGTGCGTGAGCACCGAGCGCGGCAGCGTCTCGTTGATCGCCTTGTTGAGCACCGTGTAGAGCGAGTCGGAGCGGTTCTTCTTGAGGTCCTCGCGGACCCGGTCGAAGATGATGATCGTGTCGTTGAGCGAGTAGCCGATGACGGTCAGCAGCGCCGCGACGACCGTGAGCGAGACCTCCAGGCGCATGATTGCCAGGAACGCCAGGGTGCTGAGGAGGTCGTGGGCCGTCGCGATGACGGCCGCCGCGCCGAAGCGCCACTCGAACCGGATCGCGAGGTAGATCAGCGTGACGACGAGCGAGATGAGGATCGCGATGACCGCGTTGCGCGTGAGCTCGTCACCGACGCGGGCGCCGATGATCTCACTGCGCACGATGGTGACGTTCTGCGCGCCGAACTTCTGCTCGAGCGCCGCCTGGACGTTGTGCGCCGTCTGCTCCACGGCGACGTTCGCTCCCTGGCCCGCGCCGGAGGCGCGGATGGTGAACTCGCGCGTGTTGCCGAACTCCTGAATCTCGGCATTCGGGAAGCCGGCCTGGCCCACCGTGGAGCGGATCTCGTCGACGTGCGGGGGCTGCCTGAACTGCACCTGAATCAGCGTGCCGCCCGTGAACTCGATGCTCCGGTTGAGCGCCGACCCGTAGCGGGCCTCGTGCACGCCCAGGAACACGAAGCCTGCCAGGATGAACGCGACCGTCGCGCCGATCGCGATACGCCACGGCTTGATGAAGTCGTACTTGGTGTTGTGGAGGATACGCAGCATGGTGGCTCCTAGATGCTCAGCGACTGGGCGCCGCGCGAGCGGTTCAGCCACAGGAGATAGAACGTCTTCACGACGAAGATCGCCGTGAACATGGATGCAACGATGCCGGCGATCAGCGTGACCGCGAAGCCCTTCACCGGGCCGGTGCCGTACTGGTACAGCACCGCGGCCGTGAGGATCGTGGAGACGCTGGTGTCGATGATGGCGGTCTGGGCGTGATGGAAGCCCTCGTCGATGGCCGTGCGCACCGTCTTGCCGCGGTCCAGCTCCTCACGGATGCGCTCGAAGATCAGCACGTTGGCGTCGACGGCGATACCGATGGAGAGGATGAACCCGGCGAGCCCCGGCAGCGTCAGCACGGCGTCGAAGCCGGCCAGCACCGCGAGCGTGTAGAGCACGTACAGGAGCAGACCGCCCACCGCCAGCAGGCCGGAGAAGCGATAGTAGCCGAGCATGATGACCACGATGAGCACGATGGCGATGATGCCCGCCGTCCGCGCGCGGCTGATGGAATCCTGGCCCATGCTCGGGCCGATGTTGCGCACCTCGGCCACCTTGAGCGGCACCGGGAGGGCGCCCGCCTTCAGGACGAGCGAGAGGTCCTGCGCCGCCTGGAGGTCGCGCCCCTGCCCCATCGTGATCTGGCCGCGGGTGCCGATGGCGCTGTTGATGACCGGCGGCGAGCCCATGACGACGTTGTCCAGGACGATGGCCATGTAGTCGTGCACGTGCTTGGCGGTCTCGCGCTGGAACTTGCGGCCGCCCTCGTTGCTGAGCGTGAACTCCACCACCGTGCCGTCCATGGACGACGTGCTCGGCTTGGCATCGGTCAGCGCGTCGCCGGTGATGATCGGGTTGGCGTCGAGCATGTAGAGGAAGCGGTACGTCTTGTTCTGCACCACCGTGGAATCGCTGCCGAAGCGCACGACCTTGGCCGGCGGCAGGGCGGCGGCGACTTCGGGACGCGCGAAGAACTCCTTGAGGAGCGGCTCGTTGCCGCGCTCGAACATGAACTGGCCCGGCGCGCCGCCGGCGAGGATCATCTTGGAGATGACGCCGCCATTCGCGCCGGGGAGCGACGCGCTGTCGGCCTGCGCGCTGTCGGCCTTGCCGGCCGCACCCTTCGCGGAATCCGCACCGCTGGTGAGCAGTCCGTTCAGCCCCGCCGACGGCGCCGACGCCACCGTAGTGCCGACCGCGGCGTCGCCGCCGATCCTGCGCTCGCGCGCGATGGCGTCGAGGCGGGGCAGCGCCTTCTCGAGGGCGTTGGTCTTGTCCGTGATCTGGAACTGCAGGAACGCCTGCTCCTGCGCGATCTTGATCGCGCGCTCGCGGTCGCTCACGCCGGGAATGTCGATGAGGATGCGGTCGTTGCCGGCCTTCTGGATGACCGTCTCGGAGACGCCCATTCCCTCGATGCGCGTACGCACCACCTTGAGCGCGCGGTCGATGGCCGCGCCCTTGTCGGCGACGGCGCCCTTGGACTCGTCGACGTCGAGCGCGAGGTGCATGCCCCCGGAGAGGTCCAGCCCCTTCCGCAGCGGGACCCGCCGCATCAGCGTGTCGGTGAACGCGCCGTCGGCGCCGCGCTGGCGGACCTTCACCTCACGGGGGAGCAGCGCCCAGATCGCGACGAGCGCGAGCCCGACGATGAGCGCCAGGCGATACTTCAGGTTGGACATGCGACTACGGGGGTAGAAGGAGGGAACTGCATGAAGCCTTTAAGGTTACCCGGCTATGCGGAAGCCGTCAACGCGTCGCGTGCCGCACGCTCGTCGTCCCTGAGCTGCGCCATGAGCGCTTCGGGACTGTCGAACCGCTGCGTGTCGCGCAGGCGAGCGACGAACCCGACCTGCACCACGTCACCATAGAAATCGCCCGAGGCGTCGAACAGGTGCGCTTCGACGGTGCGCCGGTCGTCGTGAAAGGTGGGCCGGCCCCCGAGGTTCAGCATGCCGCCGAACCGTCCGCGTCCGGTCTCGACCTCCACGGCGTATACCCCGTCGGGGGGGAAAAGCTTGCGATCCGATCCCGGGAGCACGTTGAGCGTGGGGTATCCGAGGTGCCGCCCCCGTGCCTCGCCGGGCACGACGGTGCCGCGCGCGCCGTAGCGCCGGCCGAGCGCGTGGGCCGCGTCGGCGAGGCGCCCCTCGGCGACTGCGCGCCGGATGCGGCTGCTGCTCACCGGCTCCCCGTCGGCGGTCTCCACCGGCGGCACCACATCCACCCGGAATCCCCGGTCGGCGCCGAGCGAGCGGAGCGTATCCACCCCGCCCTCCCGGCCGCGCCCGAAGCCGTGGTCGTGGCCGATGAGCAGCTCGTGCATCCGGAAGCGGCCGCGCAGCACCCGCTCCACGAAGTCCTCGGCGGAGAGATCCGCCAGCGCGCGGTCGAAGGGCAGGATGGCGACGAAGTCCACGCCCGTGGTGGCGAGCTCGCCCAGCTTCTCGTCGCGGGTGGTGAGGAGCCGTGGCGCGGCCGCCGGATTGAGCAGCTCCAGGGGGTGCGGCTCGAAGCTGATCAGGAGGCTCTGGCGGCCGGCCTCCCTGGCCCGTGCCACGAGGCGCGCCAGCACGTCCCGATGGCCGCGATGGACGCCGTCGAAGGTGCCGACCGTGACGACCGTGCCCGCATCGCCGCCGGGCAGCGCCCAGCCGTCGGCGCCGGTGAGCTCGCGCATCAGCCGACCTTCTTCATCACGACGCGGGGCTGCCAGTACTCGCCGTCGGCGACGGCGTAGGCCACCAGCGCGCCGCTGCGCTCGTCGACGAGTGCCGCCGCCGGCGCGTCGTCGATGCGCTCCACGATCATCCCGCGGAGGATGCGCTCGGCCTGATCGGCATCCACTTCCACGTGCGGAATCGTGGGCAGTGCGTCGAGCGCGGGGCGCAGCACTGCGCCGCCCGCCTTGAGGACATCGAGGGTGACGGCGTCGCGCACGTCGAACGGGCCGCTGCGCGTGCGGCGCAGGGCCTCCAGGTGCGCGGCGCTCCCGGTGAGCCGGCCCAGGTCACGCGCGAGTGCGCGGATGTAGGTGCCGCCGCCGCAGGCGATGACGGCATGCAGCCGATCGGCGTCCAGCCGCACGTCCCGCCACTCGTGCACGTGCACGGCGGCCGGCGCCAGCTCCATGGCCTCGCCCGCCCGCGCCGCGTCGTAGGCGCGCCGGCCCGCGACGCGCTTGGCGGAGTAGGCGGGCGGAACCTGCTCGAGGTGGCCGGTGAGCGAGGGGATGGCGGCCTCGATCGCCGACAGGGCCGGGACGGCGGCCTCGCGGACCGTGGCGCCGAGCAGGTCGTCGGTGTCCGTCTCGCGGCCGAGCGCGATGGTGGCCTCGTACTCCTTCGGCACGCCGTCCAGATGGGGGAGCAGGCGGGTGGCGCGGCCGAGGAGCAGCACCAGGAGCCCGGTCGCGAACGGATCGAGGGTACCGGCGTGGCCGATGCGCGACTCGCCGAACGCGCGCCGCGCCGCCTGCACCACGTCGTGCGACGTGACCCCCGCCGGCTTGTCGACGAGGAGCAGCCCGTCAACCGTCGCTGCGGTCCTCATCCTGGGGCTTGGTGTCGGGGGTGTCGCTGCCCTCCGCGGCCGGGAGGTCCTGGCGCACCTGCGCCAGCAGCTGCTCGATGTGCGCCGCGTGCGCGACGCTCTCGTCGTTCACGAACTTGATCTCGGGGGCGACGCGCAGGCGCAGCGCGCGGCCGACGCGCCCGCGCAGGTGCGTGGCCACGTTGTCGAGGCCCTCGAAGGTGGCGCTGCGCTGCGACTCCGAGCCGAGCACGCTCACGAAGACGCGCGCGTGGCGGAGGTCGCGGGTGATGTCCACGCCGGTGACCGTCACGAGGCCCAGGATGCGCGGATCCTTGACGTCGTTGGCGAGAAAGGTGGCGATCTCCTCGCGCATCGCGGCGGAGACGCGGTCGGAGCGGTGGTGATCAGATGGCACGGAAGGTCCCGGAGAACAAGGAACGAGGCACCGGCCGGAGGGCCGGAATGGGCAACGGGGGGCGGAGGGCGGTGACCAGCCCTGCCGCCCCCCGTCATCCGTTCTCGCTTACTGCGGTGCGGACTCGAGGGTGCGGGCCACCGATTCGGTGCGGTAGCACTCGATGCGGTCGCCGATCTTGAGGTCGTTGAAGTTCTCGATGCCGATACCGCACTCGAAGCCGTCGCGCACTTCCTTGACGTCGTCCTTGAAGCGGCGGAGCGACCCGATCGTACCCTCGTACACCTCCACGCTGTCCCGGATGACGCGGACCCGCGCATCGCGGCGGATGATGCCGCTCCGCACCGCACAGCCGGCGATGAGGCCGAGCTTCGGCACCTTGAAGGTCTCCAGCACCTCGGCCTCGCCGAGCACGACCTCGCGCTGCTCCGGACGCAGCATGCCCTCGAGCGCGGCGCGCACGTCGGCCACGGCCTCGTAGATGATGCGGTAGAGCTTGATGTCGACGTTCTCGCGCTCCGCCGCCGCACGGGCGTTGTTGTCCGGGCGCACGTGGAAGCCGATGATGATGGCGCCCGATGCGCGGGCCAGCAGGATGTCGCTCTCGGTGATGGCGCCGACACCGCGGTGCACCACCTCCACCTTCACCTCGCTCGTGCCCAGCTGCTGCAGCGCGTCGGCGAGCGCTTCCGCCGGACCGCCCTGGTCGGCCTTGATGAGGATGCGCAGCATGCGCACCTCGCCGCTCGTGAACTGCGCCGTGAAGTCTTCCAGCGTGACGCCACCGCGCGTGGTGCGGCGGCTCTTCGCCTCGCGGTCCAGGCGCTCGCGGCGCTGCGCCACTTCGCGCGCGGCGCCTGCGTCTTCCACCACCAGCAGCTGGTCGCCGGCCATCGGCACGCCCGCGATGCCGAGCACCTGGACCGGGATGGCCGGACCGGCCGACTTCACCGGCTTGCCACGCTCGTCGAGCAGGGCGCGGACGCGGCCGGAGTACATGCCGCAGATGAAGTCGTCGCCCACGCGCAGGGTGCCGCTCTGCACGAGGACGGTGGCCACGGGGCCCTTGCCGGCGTCGAGCTGTGCTTCCACGACGGTGCCCGTCGCGCGCTTGTCCGGATTGGCCCGCAGCTCCAGCAGGTCGGCCTGAAGCAGGATCTGCTCGAGCAGGTTGTCGATGCCGGTGCCCTTCTTGGCCGAGATCTCGGAGCTGAGCGTGGTGCCGCCGAACTCCTCGAGCACGACGCCGTGCTGGAGGAGATCCTGCTTCACCTTCATGACGTTCGCCTGCGGGAGGTCGGTCTTGTTGATCGCGACGATGATCGGCACGCCGGCGTTCCGGGCGTGCGAGATGGCCTCGATGGTCTGCGGCATGACGGCGTCGTCCGCGGCCACCACGAGGATGACCTCGTCGGTGACCTGGGCGCCGCGCGCACGCATGGCGGTGAACGCCTCGTGGCCCGGGGTGTCCAGGAAGGTGATCATGCGACCACCCGCCAGCTCCACGTGGTACGCGCCGATGTGCTGCGTGATGCCACCGGCCTCGCCCGCCACGACGTTCGCCTTGCGGATGTAGTCGAGGAGCGACGTCTTGCCATGGTCGACGTGACCCATGATGGTGACGATCGGCGGACGCGGCTTCATGTCCTCCGCCGTGTCGACGACCGCGGTTCCGACCTCCTCCGCCTGGTACTCGTCTTCCTTCACGGCCTGGAAGCCGAACTCGCCGGCCACGATCTCGATCTGGTCGAAGTCCAGGCGCTGGTTCACCGTGATCATGAGGCCCAGGTTCTTGAAGGCGAAGCCGACGATCTCCGTCGGGGACACCTTGAGGATCTGGGCGAGCTCGCTGACCGTGATGAACTCGTTCACGCGCACCAGCTTCTTCTCGCGCTCCACCTCGGCCTGGCGGTTGGCCTCGGCCTCCTCGCGCATGCCGCGGCGATCGACGCGACCGCCCCGCGTGGGGGCGCCGCGCATGGACGCCATGGTCTTCGCGATGTTCGCGTCCACGA
>JAQBPZ010000362.1 GCA_028287225.1 Gemmatimonadota bacterium | reverse complement strand
GCTGGGGTTTGCCGAGCCACGACTGTTGCCAGCCGTGCGGTGGGCTCTTACCCCACCGTTTCACCCTTGCCTGATCTCCGGCGAACCGGAGCCATCGGCGGTCTGCTTTCTGTTGCACTGTCCGTCGAGGCCTTGCGACCCCGCCCAGGCGTTACCTGGCAGCGCGCCCTCCGGAGCCCGGACTTTCCTCGAGCACTCGCGTGCCCGCGACCGTCCGGCCGCCAGTATCCACCTGAAACATAGTCGATCCGACCCGGTTGGGCGTGCCGCGGCCCCCTCGCGCCCATTCAGCGATGACGTGCGCATGACACGGATGATTACGATCGGCAGAGTTGCCTGCGGTAGCGATGATGCGCCGCCATCCCACGTGCCGCGCCCAGGATCATCCTCATGTCGCACGAGCCCGCTCGTCCAGAAGGAGACGGCCGTCCGCCGAACGGAGCGCCCGCTCCGCGAAACGAACTGCCGCCCATCGCCACCCTGCTCACCCCCGCCGAGCGCACCCGGGTCGACGCTGCGGGCGAGGGGTGCTACCAGACGCTGCATCGCGAGAGCGTGGAGGACGTCGTCCGCGACCTGCGATCCCGGCAGGTGCATGCCGTGCTGGTCTCGGTCACCTGCGCCGGCGTGCACGGTGCCCGGGTCGCCTCCATGGTGCGCGAGTTTCCACGCGTGCCCGCCGTGGCGCTCCTGAGCGAGCTCGAAGGGCGAACGCCGCACACCGTCCTCTCGCTCGGGCAGAGTGGCATCCGGCGCCTCGTGGACGTGCGGCAGGCGTCGGGATGGCGGGAGCTGCGCGGCGCCCTGCTCGCCGATGCGGGCGGCGCGGGCCAGCGCGGCGTGCTCGGCGCCCTGCGGGTGGACCTCGCCGGCGCGACGGACGATTGCTGGGAGTTCTTCCAGACGATCTTCACCTGCTCTCCGCGCGTGGGCAGCGTGCGGCAGCTGGCTCGCGAGCTGGGAGTGCTGCCGAGCACCCTGATGAGCCGCTTCTTCCGCGCGGGGCTGCCTGCGCCGAAACGGTACCTGGCGATGGCGCGCCTGGTCCGGGCGGCGCGGCTGTTCGAGAACAGCGGCTTCTCCATCGCGAACGTGTCCAACCACCTGGAGTACAGCTCGCCCCAGAGCTTCGGGCGCCACGTGCGCACGCTGCTCGGCATCACCGCCGGCGAGTTCCGCCACCGGTACGATGGCGCCGGCATGATCGAGCATTTTCGCGAGGTGCTCGTCCTTCCCTATCTCAGCGCGCTGCGAGTGCTCCGGCCCGCTTCGGCGCCCCCGGGGTGGGTGACGGTGACGTCGGGACGCCGGCCGTGGGCCGAACGTGCGGACCCGCGGGGGTCTCCGGAAGGCCCGTCGCCACGGAGAAGCGACTGATGGAGCTGCGCAGCCGGTCGGACAGCTCGGCGAGCTGGCGCGACGTGGCACTGAGGCCGTCGAGTGCCGCGGTCTGCTCTGTGGCCACGAGGGAGGCGGCCCCGGCCCGGCGTGCGGCTTCCGAGGCCACGTCCTGCACGCCGGTCATCGTGGCCGAGAGAGTCGCCATGGTGCCGGATTGCACGCGCGACACCGACGCGGTCTCGGCCACCACGTCGGCAATCCGGCGCACGCCGTCGAGCATCGAGCCGAGCGCGGTGTTCGCCTCATCGGCCACGCCACCGACGTCGCGCACGTCCTTCTCGCCCTGGGCCATGGACGTGACCGCCGCCGCGATGTTCTGCCGCACCACTGCGATGGAATCGGCCACCTCCTTCGCGGCCAGCGCGCTCTCCTCGGCGAGCTTGCGCACCTCTTCGGCGACGACGGCGAATCCCTTGCCGTGCTCGCCGGCACGTGCGGCCTCGATGGCCGCGTTGAGCGCGAGAAGGTTGGTCTGCCGGGCGATGCGCGCGATGGTGTCGACGAACTCGTCGACGTGCGCGGAGGCCTGGCCGAGTGCGCCGACGGTGGCGGCGGTCTCACGCACGCGATCGCTGATCGTGACGAGCGCGCCCGAGGCGCGGCCGATCGCGTCGCGGCTCGACTCGGCCGCGCCGACCAGGGACGTCGCGCTCGACTCCATCGCCTCGGCGCGCTCTCGCAGGAGCTCCGAGGCCGCGTAGGCCTGCTCGGTATGCGCCGACCCCTCCTGTGCCTGGCGCTGCTGCTGCTGCAGCTGCTCGGTGAGGCTCACCGCGGTGGAGGCGAACTGGACGCCGCTGGCCGAGAGGAGTCCGCTGGATGATGCCAGCTGCTCCGCGAGCGCGGCGACTTCGTCCGCCTCGCGCTGCACCGCGCCGATGAGGTGGCCCTGGACCTCGAGCATCCGGTTGAAGCTGCGCTGGAGCAGTCCGAGCTCGTCGGAGTATCGGGTGTCGGCGCGCGCGAGCAGGTTGCCGCTTTCCGCGTCGAGCATGACTTCGCGCGTGCGCCGGATGCGCCGGATGAGCCGCGAGGTGATGGGAACCACCTGGGCCGCGACGATGAAGAGGAGGGCTCCGGTGACCGCGGAGATTATGCGCGCCTGGCCGGTGACTCCCTCGGAGGGCCAGAGCTCACGGACGGCGATGAACGCCAGGGCCGACACGCTGCCCGTGAAGTAGCCGAGGCCCTTCCCGCGGTCGAAGGAGTAGGGGATGATGACGAGGAAGTAGAGGACCACCATCCCGTCCTGTCGCATGGTCACGATCATCATGGAGATGAGCGCGATGTCGAGCGATGCCATGGCGTAGCGCATCCACCACCTGGTGCGCAGCAGGCCGGTGGCGAGGGCGGTCAGGAGCGCGTTGACCACGGCCACGCCGGCGGCAATGCCGGCGATGGCGACGATCGACACCTTCAACAGGCCCGTGAGCGATGCGACGAGGAAGGCGGACGCCAGGATGCCGGTGAGGAGGTATCGCCGGCGAGCGCCCAGCCGGAAGGTGAGCGCGTCCTTCGCGGACTCCTCACTCGCGCTGTCGCTGGTGCTGAGGGTGGCGGTGGGAGCGGCGGTCATGTGGGGGCGGTAGGGGCGGGGCGACCGCGGGGCTGGTCGGGAGGGGCCAATGTCGGGTCGCCGGCCTCGCCGGTCAAGGCGAGGTGGCCGACCGGTGACTGGCAAGCTTGCTGCATTGCACGCGGTCGTGAGCTCTCTTCCCGATTCTCCGGTGTCCCCCGGCGTCACTGCGCGCGTCCACGAAGGCCCGTCGCTCGAGTCGCCGGCATTCGTCGAGCTGCGCTCGCGCGTGGCGGCCGTGCTTCAGCAGCAGGCGCCCGACATCGCGCGCCGCTGGGAGCGTCAGGCGCGGAACGTGGCGTTGCGCGAGGAGGAATCGCCGTCCGACGACGAGCGGAGTCCGAGGGCGGCGGTCACGCTGGTGGAGTCGTTCGCGTCGGCGCTGGCCTCCGACGGGGTGACGACGGACGACGCCGTGGCGCTGGGGCTGGCCTTCGGCGTGGAAGCCTTCGAGGCGGGCGCCTCGCTGCATCACACGCTCAAGGGGCTGGACCTGTTGAGCGCGATGACCATGTACGCGGTGGAGAATGCCGTCGTCGCCGAGGCGGGACAGGGCGACATCGCCGACGGGGTGCGGCTCTGCCGGCGCCTCCAGCAGGCGACCTCGCTCCTCGCGCTGGCCGCCACCAAGGGGTACACCCAGGCCGTGAGCGACGGGCTGCGCGACCGGTTCCGGCTCCTGCGCCACGACCTTCGCAATCCGCTCGGGACGATCAAGAGCGTGCTGGCACTCATGGACGACGAGTCGGTGCCGGCGGATGCGCGGGCCCACCCCCGCTTCCGGGCCATGGCCGAACGGAATGCGCGGAGCCTGGACGAGCTCATCGTGGACCGGCTCAGCGATGCGGCGGCACTCCTGCCGGCGCTGTCGCACCAGCGGGTGTCGCTGCGCGTGATCGCGTGCGGCGTGCGCCGCGACCTGCGCGCCGAGGCGGAGACGCGGGATACGTCGGTGCTGGTGGCCGATGCGCGGGTGCGGGTGTGCGTGGACGCGGTGAGCCTGGAGCTCATGCTGCACACGCTCCTCCTGTCCGCGCTGCAGGAGTCGGCGGAGGGGGACGAGCTCACGATCGACTTCGGGGATCCGACGCCGGATCGTGCGACGCTGGTGCTGACGCGCGCACCGGGCCGCATGGTGGTGTCGGACGCGGCGGCGAGCACCCGCCTCGCCGCGCTCGCGGCGAGGATGGGGTTCAGGCTCACCATCGGCGAGACGACGATCCTCTCGATCCCGATCCGGCGGGAGGAGGCGCGCGACGAGCCGGTCGCCATGCCTGATCAGGCCGTGCCGGTCCCCGTGCCGCGGGCGGACTCCATCGCGACCTGAGAGCAATGACAATTGATGCGACGCCGCCGCCGCTCAGGGAGCGGCGGCGTCACGACATCAGGGGAGCCGGCTGACGATCTCCGAGGCCCGCGTCAGGCTGATCACCGGGAGGCCCGCCGCTTCGAGGGCCTCGCGTCCCCCCTCCTCGCGGTCGACCAGGGCGAGCACGCCGGCCACGATGCCGCCCGCCGCGCGGATGGATTCCGTCGCCCGGAGCGCCGAGCCCCCCGTGGTGATCACGTCCTCGATGACGGCCACGCGGTCCCCTTCGCGGAACGGGCCCTCGACGAGGCGCCCCGTGCCGTGGGCCTTGGCTTCCTTGCGCACCGTGAAGGCGCGGAGCGGCGTGCCCTGCAGGGCGCTCGCGTACGCGATGGCGTACGACACCGGGTCGGCGCCGAGCGTGAGGCCGCCCACCGCGTCCACGGACCACGTGGAACGCGCGAGCGCGTCGAGCGCGAGCGGGCCGATGAGGGCCAGCCCGTCCGGGCTCATTGTCGTGAGTCGCGCGTCGATGTATAAAGTGGACTGTCGTCCCGACGCGAGCGTGAAGTGGCCGCGCCGTGCGGAGCGCTCGGCGAGCAGGGCGAGTAGACGATCGTGATCGGAATGGGGCATACGCGTGACAGACGTTAGCGGGGCGGGGGATGGCGGACAATCGATCGGGCGCGAGACCAGTGAGCGGGCGGGCCTCGGCCTGCTCGCGCGCTTTCTCGGGGCGGTATTCCTGGTGCTGCTCGGGGGACTGCTCGTGCTGGACCGTGCGTTGCTTCGCGCGAACCGCAACCAGGCGAAGCTGGACGCGACGTCGGCCGCGCTGCTGACCGAGGCCTTCATCGCGGCGCAGAACGACCTGCTGGACCGGGTCGCCGACATCGCCGGGCACCGCTCCATGGGGAACGATAGCGCAGCGTTCTCCGCGGCGGTGCGCCACATGATGGCCCGGGACGGGGCGGTGCGGCACATCTGGACCACGGACTCGTCCGGCGCCCTGGCGGCGGACGTGGACGCGCCGGGCGGAGGAGCGGCCCTGTCGCCAGCGGTGCGCGCCAGCCTGCACTCCACGCGCGCCTCGGAGCACACCATGATCGCGGTGCTGCATGCGCCGGATGCGCATCGGTGGATCTGGCTCACCCGGCGGACGGGGACGCTGCCCGACGGAATGCCCGCCGGGACGGTCGGGATGGTGCTGGACGGGGCCGCGCTCACGAGCAACCTCACGCGGATGCAGCCGGACACCCGGCTGACGCTCGCCGTGCTGGCGGGTGCGGACACCGTGGCGCTGCTCGGTGATCCGCGGCGCGTGGACGCGGGGACGAGCGAGGAGCCGACGACCATCCGGCTTCCGAATGGCGGCACCTGGCGGGTGGTCGCGACGCACGCGCTCACCTCGCGCACGCTCCGCTGGGGCCTGTGGGGCTTCGGCGTGTTCGGCGTGCTCTTCCTGGCCTTCGGCCTGATCAAGGAGCAGCAGCGCGCACTGCACGTGGCTGACCGGTCGCTGGAGCTGGAGCGGTTGTACAGCGACGTGAAGCGGGCGAACCAGGCGAAGAGCGAGTTCCTTGCGAACGTCTCGCACGAGCTGCGCACTCCGTTGAACGCCATCGTCGGCTTCGTGGAGCTGCTGCGCGACGGGTTCTACGGGGACCTGTCGCCCCGGCAGGTGCCGCCCGTGGACCGCATCGCGGCGTCGGCCACGCACCTGCGGCATCTCGTCGACCAGGTGCTGGACATCGCGAAGATCGCCGCGGGGCGGCTGGAAGTGCACTCGGAGACGATCGTGCTGCGGCCGTTCGTGCTGAACGTGGCGAGCGAGCTCGAGTCGCTGGTGAGCGAGAAGGGACTCGCCTTCTCCATCACGGTGGGCGCGTCGCTCCCGCGCGTGCGGACGGACCCCACCCATCTGCGGCAGATCCTGATCAACCTGATCGGCAACGCGGTGAAGTACACGCCGGCCGGCACGATCAGCGTGCGTGCCCGCCTCCTCGGCGCGCCGCCGAGCACCAACGTGCGCACCACGCCGACACGTCCGTCCTTCGCCGGCGGGGACGATGCCGGATCGTCGGCGCTGCTCTCGCGGGCACCCCGCAGCGGCACCTGGGTGGCATTGCAGGTGGTTGACACCGGCGTCGGCATCGCCGCGGCGGACCTGGAGCGGATCTTCGACGAGTTCGAGCAGGTGAACGCGGGCCCGCGCGGCGACTCCATGCAGCGCGGCACGGGGCTGGGCCTCGCCATCTCGCGGCGGCTCGCCCGGCTGCTCGGGGGCGGCATCAGCGTGGAGAGCGAGGTGGGACGCGGCTCCACGTTCACCGTCTGGCTCCCGGTGAACCCCACGGACCTGGTGCGCGAGCGGCCGGCGACGGGGAGCATGCCGGCGGTGGAGGCGTGAAGGGGACAACGGTCGGCTGATCAACCCACCGTTTTCCCTGCTCCCTCTACTTCCGGAACAGCGACTTCATCTTCGAGAGCAGCCCGGTGTCCTCGTCGGCCGGCGCGGCCGGCTGGGTGAGCGCCTCGCGGAGTGCGACGGCGAAGGCGACGGTGTCCGGGTAGCGCTGCCGGGGATCCTTGCTGAGCCCCTTCATGACGACCTGCTCGACGACGGCGGGAAAGCGGCGGTCGGGCTTCGCGGCGTTGAGGGGGATGGGGGGCTGCGAGAGCAGCTGGGAGAACATCTCGCGCGGCGTCTTCGCGGTGAACGGCAGGCAGCCGCACAGCATGAGGTACGCCATGGTGGCGAGGCTGTACTGGTCGGCGGCGGGTGAGACGAGCTCCCCGGACAGCGCCTCCGGTGCGACGTACATCAGCGTGCCCACGAAGAAGCCGGCGCGCGTGAGGCGCTGCTCGGGCGCAGTGTCGGTGTCGGTCGCGATGCCGAAGTCGAGGAGCTTCACCTGCCCCAGGTCCGGATCGTACATCACGTTGTCCGGCTTGAGGTCGCGATGCACGATGCCCACGGCATGCGCGGCGTGCACGGCGTCGGCGATCTGGGAGACGATCGTCGCGACCTCGGCGGGCGGCAGGGGGGCGTGGAGCTTGACGTACTTCTCGAGCAGCTCGCCGCGGGCCCATTCGATGGCGAGGAAGTGCATCCCGTCGCCGGCCTCGCCCACCTCGAGGGTCTGGACGACGTTGGGATGGCGCACGCGCTCGCCGAAGCGCGCCTCGCGGACGAAGCGCGCCACGGCCGTCTTGTCGTGGCGCAGCTTTTCCCGGAGCACCTTCACCGCGACGAGGCCATGCGTCGGATGCTCCGCACGGAAGACGGCGGAGGTCCCGCCCTCGCCCACCTCGCCGCGGAGCGCATAGCCGCCCAGCGTCTTTCCCACCAGCGATTCTTTCACGCCGCGAACCTATCTGTCCCGCACCGCGGAGGCAAGCGAGCACGCCCGGAATTCTTGACAAAGGTGCAGAATGCTCCTATATAGCCGCCGCACGCCCGCTGGCGTGCCCGGCAACATGCTGTGCAGGATCGGTTCACCTCGTAGGGAGGCAGCTCGCAATGGCCAGAGGGAAAGTGAAGTGGTTCAATGACGCCAAGGGCTATGGCTTCATTGAGCAGGAGGGGGGCGAGGACGTGTTCGTGCACTTCTCCGCGATCGCGATGGACGGGTTCAAGACCCTTGCCGAAGGTCAGGAAGTCGAGTTCGAGATCGAGACCGGCGCCAAGGGACTGCACGCCGCCAACGTGCAGCGCGTCGCCTAGTCGCCGCGCGCGCCGCGTCGGGGATCCTGCTACCGCCTGCCTCCCCTGGCAGGCGGTGCTGTTTTCGGGATCACGCCGCCG
>JAQBPZ010000331.1 GCA_028287225.1 Gemmatimonadota bacterium | reverse complement strand
GGAGGGCACAGAGGACTGCTTGAAGCGCATGCCCTCCTCTGCGTCCTCGCCGTTCCCCTCGGCGCCCTCGGCGCCCTCGGCGTTGCCGCCGTTGCCGCCGTTGCCGCCGTTGCCGCCGTTGCCGCCGTTGCCGCCGTTGCCCGACCAGTGAATGACGGGCTGTGCAAGTTTCCCCGGACGCGCCGTCTCCCCTCCGAACTCTCACCTCCGGAGGCCGTCATGCGTCGTCCCGCTGTCCTCACCCGCCGCCCCGCGCTGCTGCTTGCGCTCCTCGCCGCATCCGCCGCGAGTCTCGCCGCACGTCCCGTCACCGTCGCGCGGACGGACGTGGCCACCATCGTCACCGGCACCGTCCGCGCCGCTGGCGGCCCGCCCCTCGCCGGCGCAACGGTGCAGGCCCAGGGGCGCGGCCCGGCGTTCACCACCGCTGCCGACGGGCGCTATACCCTCTCCATCCGACACACTGCCGACGTGGAGCCGGCGATCCTCGTGGTGCGGGCGGCGGGCTACACGCCGCGCGAGCTGCGCGTCGTGCTGCACGGCGCGCGCGTGCAGGCCGACGTCGAGCTGACCGCCGCACGTGGTACGGTCACCGTGGCCGCCGTGGATTCGTCCGTCGGCGTCGCCGCGTCCGCCGCCGCCACGCCGGCCCAGCGTCCCGAGCAGGCGATCCCCCGCTCGAAGTCGGTGCAGCAGGGCGCGGTCACCGGCCGCGTGGCCGTCATGGCCGAACGCGCCGCGCCGGCCGCGTCCCCGCCGACCGGCGTCGTCCGCATGCGCCGCACGACGCAGATCGTCGACGCGACGGCGAGCATCCGACGTCCGCGCGAGCCCGGTAACACGGAGGCATACGACCACCTGCCCGAGAACGAGTTCCGCTCGCCGCGCGTGACGCCGCTCTCCACCTTCTCGGCCGACGTGGACCGCGCGTCGTACACCAACGTGCGCCGCTTCCTCTCGAGCGGCACGCTGCCGCCCGTGGACGCCGTGCGGATCGAGGAGCTCGTGAACTACTTCCCGTACGACGACCCGACGCCGCGCGCCGGCGGCGCACCGCTGCGCATCACCACCGAAGTCGCCCCCGCTCCCTGGAACCCGCGCCACGACCTGGTCCGCATCGCGCTGCGGGCGCGCGACATCGACCTGCGGCGCGCGCCCGCGAACAACCTCGTGTTCCTGATCGACGTCTCGGGATCGATGCAGCAGCCGACCCGCCTCCCCCTCGTGAAGCAGTCGCTCGCGCTGCTCGTGGAGCAGATGCGCGAGCAGGACCGCATCGCCATCGTCGTCTACGCCGGCAGCGCCGGCCTGGTGCTCCCCTCCACGCCCGGCTCGGACAAGCAGCGCATCCTCGCGACGCTCGACCGGCTCGAGGCGGGCGGCTCCACCGCCGGCGGCGCGGGGATCCGCCTCGCCTACGACGTGGCGCGCCAGAACTTCGTCCGCGGCGGCAACAACCGCGTGATCCTGTGCACCGACGGCGACTTCAACGTGGGCGCCTCCAGCGATGGCGAGATGGTGCGCCTGATCGAGCAGCGCCGCACCGAGGGGTCCTACCTCACCATCCTCGGCTACGGCATGGGCAACTACAAGGACGCCCGGCTGGAGAAGCTCAGCGGCGCGGGCAACGGCAACTACGCCTACATCGACGACCTGATGGAAGCGCGCAAGATGCTGGTGAAGGAGATGGGCGGCACGCTCGTGACCGTCGCGAAGGACGTGAAGCTGCAGGTGGAGTTCAACCCGGAGCGCGTGCAGGCCTATCGCCTGGTCGGCTACGAGGACCGGCTGCTGCACGACGAGGACTTCACCAACGACGCGAAGGACGCGGGCGACGTCGGCGCCGGACACACGGTGACCGCGCTCTACGAGGTGGTGCGCAGTGACGTGCGGCTCGACGTACCCCTCCCCGGCGTGGCGCCGCTCCGCTACCAGTCGCGGGCGGCGACCGCATATCCGTCCGACGAGCTGCTGCACGTCGCCATGCGGTACAAGGCGCCGGACGGCGACCGCAGCACGCTCGTGACACATCCCGTGCGGGTCGCGCAGCGCGGCGCGCGCGCGTCGGAGTCGATGCGGTTCTCCAGTGCCGTCGCGGGCTTCGGGATGCTGCTCCGCCATTCACCCAACGCGGGCCAGCTCTCGTGGCGTGACGTGATCGCCCTGGCGAACGGCGCGCGCGGCGCCGACGAGGACGGCTACCGTGCCGAGTTCGTGCGGCTCGCCGAGACCGCCGCTGCGCTCGCGGGAGTCGTGGCGGCGGAGGACGCTGACCGACGCGATCATCCGATTCGCGAGTACGCAAATCCTCCGCGGCCACGGGCGGTGCACCCGTAGGCCCTGGCTTCAACGCAGAGGGCGCAGAGGGGAACAGCGAGGACGCGGAGAAGGGCAATGCGCTGCAAGCAGTCCTCTGTGCCCTCCGTGACCTCTGTGGTAAAACGCTCTTGCAATGGCGTTCAACCACAGAGGACACAGAGGGCACAGAGGGGAATGCCTGAGCGGCAGTCCTCCGCGTCCTCGCTGTTCCCTCTGCGCCCTCTGCGTTGAAGCAGTTGATCTACCATCGCCCGGAATGCGAGCTTTGCCCGCCGCGGGCTACGGTCGTATGTTGCCCGCATGACAGACCACGCGCACCTGAAGATCGAGACGCTGCCCAACGGCGTCCGGACCATCACGCTGGACCGGGCCGACAAGCTGAATGCCGTGAACGGCGCGCTCGCCGCGTCGCTCGCGGCGGCCCTCGAGGAGGCGGGGCGCGCCGACGCGGTGCGCGTCGTCGTCATCACCGGTGCGGGTCGCGCCTTCTGCGCGGGGCTCGACCTGTCCGCGCCCCCGGAGCTTCCGACGGCGACGCGCGCCGAGCGACTCGATCCCTACGCCTGGGTAGGGCAGTGGGTGCTCGCGGTGACGCGCTGCGAGAAGCCCGTGATCGCCGCGGTGAACGGACCAGCCGCCGGTGCGGGGTTCGGGCTGGCGCTCGCGTGCGACATCCGGCTCGTCGCCGCGTCCGCGAAGATGACGGCGGGCTACGTGCGGCGCGGCCTGAGCCCCGACGCAGGCGTCAGCTGGTTCCTGCCGCGGCACGTGGGGCTCGCGCGCGCCGCCGACATCCTGCTCACCGGCCGCGACATCGACTCAGCGGAGTCGGAGCGCATCGGGCTCGCGGCGCGCGTCGTGGACGACGGCGGCTTCATGAGCTCGGTGGCGGCGTATGCAGCCCAGCTCGCTGCCGGCGCTCCTCTGGCCCATGCGCTCACGAAGCGCCTGCTGGTCGAGAGCTTCGACACCGGGCTCGATGCGCAGCTCCGCACCGAGCTCGTGCACATCAAGACCTGCTTCACCACGGCGGACGTCGGAGAGGCCATGAACGCGTTCCGCGAGAAGCGGATGCCGTCCTTCCGGGGGAGATGAGGCAACATGGAGTACATCGTGCAGTAGGACGAGGTGTCCGTCTTCAGGCGGACCGATCACCTCAGACAGGAGTCGTCCCAATGAAATCACTGTTCTTCGGAGCCGCGCTCGTCGTGGCCGCCGGCCTTCCCGTCGCCGCCCAGACGGTCACTGGACAGGTTCAGCCGAGTACCGCCGCCAGGGTCAAGGTCAAGGCCGATCCGTCGCTCGCCGCCTCCGCGAGGGTCTCCGCCGATTCCGCGTTCGCCATTGCCCGCGCGCACGCGGACTGGGGCGAGGTCAGCTCCGCGAAGCTCGAGACGAAGAACAATCGACTCGTGTACCAGGTCCAGGTGCTCAACAAGAGCAAGCGCGAGACGACGGTGACCGTGGATGCGATGACCGGTGCGGTCATCGAGGCCGAGCAGCACGGCGGCCTGAAATCCACGGTGCTGCATCACAAGGAGAACAAGAAGCTCCTGAATGCCAAGCGCGATTCGGCCGCACGGAACCCCTGACCCTCGTGCCGCTTGCGGCATGAGCGGCGGAGAGGGAGCTTGAGAGCGTCCGGGACCACGTTCCGGGCGCTTTCTCGTCCCCGCACCCTGCACCCCCGCCCGCCGTGCGCCTCCCGCGTCCGATCCGCTCACTCGTCCTGCTCGCGCTCGTTCCCCTCGCCCTTCCCGCCCAGCGCCGTGCGGCGTCCGCGGCACCGCTTGCGATCGCGTATCGCATCGCGATGCCCGATCCGGCGTCGCATCTCTACGAGATCGCCATCGACATCGACGGCGCGCGCGGCACGACCCTGCCGCTGCAGCTGCCCGTGTGGTCGCCGGGCCGTTACGCCAAGATGGATTTCGCGAAGAACGTCCAGGATTTCACGGCGACCGACGCGGCGGGCCGCCCGCTGGCGTGGGACAAGACGACCGGCTCGCGATGGGTGGTGAGCACCGGTGGTGCACGCAGCGTGCGCATCCGGTACCGCTCGTTCGACAATGCGCTCTCCGGCACCTTCAGCGTGCTCGACACTGCGCACGCCAACTGGAACGGCGCGTCGCTCTTCATGTACGTGGAAGACCACAAGCAGGATCCGGTGTCGCTCACCATCGCGCCCCCGGCCGGCTGGCGCGTGCTCAACGGCGACACGCGCACGGCGAACCAGCTCGTGTACCGCTTCGAGAACTACGACCGCCTCATCGACACGCCCACCGAGGTCGCGCCGCAGCTCGCGGTGGATTCATTCACCGTGGACGCGCGGAAGTACCGCACGATGGTGCACCACAACGGCCCGATGCCGGCTGGCGTGCGCGAGCGCTTCGTGCGCGACGTCGAGCGGATCGTGCGCTACGAGAACTCCGTGTTCACGCCGCCGCCGCTGGACCAGTACACCTTCCTGTTCAACATCGGCTATCCCGGCGGCGACGGCATGGAGCACCTCTACTCCACGCAGGTCATCGACTCCCGCTCCTTCCTCAACGGCAACGACACGCTGCCCGTGCTCCCCGGCATCAGCACCGCGGCGCACGAATACTTCCACGTGTGGAACGTGAAGCGGGTGCGCCCGGCAGCGCTCGGCCCATTCGACTACACGCGCGAGCAGTACCAGCCCAGCCTCTGGGTGGCCGAGGGATGGACGCAGTACTACGGGCAGGCGGCGCTGCACCGGAGCGGCGTCACGGGGCTGCCGGAGTTCTACCGGACCATGGCGGGCACCATCGCGACGAACCTCACCGCCCCGGGTCGCAAGGAGGTCTCGGCGCGCATGTCGTCGTTCCACGCGCCGTTCTGGGACGGTGCCGTGCAGCAGCAGCCGACGAATGGGCAGAACACCTTCATCAGCTACTACACCAAGGGCGCCGGGCTCGCCCTCTACCTGGACCTGTGGCTGCGCGCCCGCTCGGCGAACACCCGCTCGCTGGACGACGTGTTCAACACGCTCAAGCGACGCACCTGGAACGCGCAGAACGCGTCGTACTACCTCCAGGGCCGCGGCTACACCGAGGCGGATGTGGAGGCGGCGGCGAGCGAAGTGGCGCGCGAGAACATGCACGACTGGTTCGCGCGCCACGTGGGCGGCACCGAGGACCTGGACTACGACGCGCTGCTCGCGCAGGCGGGGCTGCGCATCGTGCGCGACGCGCGGTGGCGCATCGAGGAAGTCCCGGACGCCACGCCGGCGCAGCGCGTGATTCGCGACGGGTGGACGTCGGGGCGCATGACGTCGCGCTGATCTCATCTCTGCCTGCAACTGCAACTGCAACTGCAACTGCCTCAACGCAGAGGACGCAGAGTAGAACGTAAAGGGCGCAGAGGAGGCTCGAGCGAGGCAGTCCTCTGCGTCCTCTGCGGTTTACTCCGCGTCCTCTGCGTTGAGGCTCTTGCCGCGCGGACTCGCTGTCGTCACGCCGCGGCGCGCTCCGGCTCGGCGACTCGCGGCGTGGTGTCGCGCGCCAGGGTGATCGTCGCCACGCCGCCGAGGATCACCGCGGCGGCGACGAGGGTGCGTGGCGTGACGGGCTCGTTCGCGAAGGCCCAGCCGAGCAGCACGGCCACCACCGGGTTCACGTACGCGTACGTGGCCGCGCGCGCCGCGGTGGTGTGGGCGAGCATGTAGAGGTACGCCGTGAACCCGATGAGCGAGCCGAACACGATCAGGTAGCCGAGCGCGCCGAGCGAGCGTGCCGAGGCGTGCGCGAGGTCGAGCTGCGACGGCTCGCCGCGCACGACCGCGATGAGCACCGAGCTGACGCCGCCGGCGAGCATCTGCGTCGCGGAGCCGACGTTGCCCGACGTCGCTCGCGGCGAGCGCTGGGTGTAGACGGAGCCGAGCGCCCAGCACAGGGAGCCGCACAGCAGCACGGCGACGCTCAGGCGGTCCATGCCGCCCGTGCCCTGGAGCGACGCCGGCCCCACGAGGAGCACCAGGCCGGCCAGCCCGAGGGCCAGGCCGCCGAACACCGCGGCGCCGGGACGGCGCCCGCCGGGCCGCAGCCAGTCGAGCAGCACCATCCACACCGGCACCACGGCCACGAGCAGCGCCGCGATCCCCGACGGCACCTGCTGCTCGGCCCAGACCACCGCGCCGTTGCCGCAGGCCAGCATCAGGGTGCCGCTCACGGCGCTCGTCGCCCAGTCCTGGCGGGTGGGCCGCTGGCCGTCGCGCCAGCGCGCCCAGAGCAGCAGCACGGCCCCGGCGATCAGGAACCGCGTGCCCACCATCAGCATGGGCGGCAGAGTCTCCACGGCGAAGCGGATCGCCAGGTACGTGGAGCCCCAGACGATGTAGACGGCCGCGAACGCGGCGATGAGGCGGGAGCGCATGCGGCGCAAGCTAATCGGGGAGGACAGGGGGCAGCGGCCGGCGGGCTGGACCGGGGTCGGGCCGGAGCTGGACCCGGCCCGACCCCGCTCCGCCAGCCCGGCGCCGGTTGACTTTTCAGTTCAATCAGTGTATAGTTGACTAGTCAACTAATTGAGCGTTTCAGACATGACCACGGCTACCTATTCGCATCCCGCAGGCATCGGAGCAGACTCCGAGGCCGCGGGCATGGCGACCGACGTCGAGCCAAGGACGCCAGCCCTGCCGGGCGACGCCGCTCGCGATATCGCCTTCGAGCGCGACGCCCTTCCCTGGATCGACGACGTCTACCGCTTCGCGCTCTCCCTGACGCGCGACGAGTCGGACGCCGACGACGTGGTGCAGGAGACCTACCTGCGTGCGTATCGCTCCTGGCATACCTTCATCCCCGGAACCGATTGCCGCCGGTGGCTGTTCACGATCTGCCGCAACGTGTTCCTGCGGTCGCGGGAGCGGCAGCGGCCCACGGTAGACCTCGCGGACGGCGAGCAGGACGCCGTCGCCGCCGGGTCGGTCTACGCCGCGGCACGGGAGCGTGGCTACGACGACATCTACGCGCGGGTGGATCTCGCGCCGGCTCTCCGGGACGCGCTCGACGAGCTGTCCGAGCCCTTCCGTTCCGCGGTCATCCTCGTCGACGTGGAAGACATGACCTACGAATCCGCCGCCGAAGTGATGGGTGTACCCATCGGCACGGTGCGCTCGCGCCTCTTCCGCGGACGCCGCCTGCTGCAGGAGAAGCTGCTGACGGTCGCCGCGGACCTGGGCTTTGCACCGGCGGTCGCCATGGCGGGCCGATGAGCGCCCCGGCCCGGGAGCAGCTCCACGAGCTCGGCCTGTCGGCCAACTGCGTCGAGGTCCTGCGCCATCTGTGGGACTACCTCGACGACCAGCTCACGCCCGCGGGCGCCGAGCGGCTGCGCGTGCACATCGCGTCGTGCGAGCAGTGCCGCGAGTACGAGGTGTTCCAGGAATGCTTTCTCGCCGCGGTCTCGAAGATCCGCGCCGACCTCGGAGCACCGGAGTCCCTGCGCGAGCGGCTCGCCGAGGGGCTCAGGGAGTCGGGCTGTGGGTGCTGGGGCAAGGTGAAGGGGTAGCACGGCCACACGCTACGAGGTGCGGTCGTTGTGGCCGTGCTCTCTAGACGGGCGAGTAGATCAGCTGCCCTGCCGCCGCGCCGCGCTCGCCGTTGAGGACGATCACCGACTCCACCTGGATGTCGGGGGCGAAGGTCGCCGCCACGGAGCAGTACTTCTCGAACGCCAGCTGCACCGCCCGCTCGGCATGCGCGCGCTCGATGGCGGCGCCCTCGATCTCGTAGGTGATGGTGATGTGCTCGAAGCGGCGCGGCAGCTCCTCGCGTCGTGCGGCGCGCACCTCGATGGCCAGACGTTCCACCGGCGTGCGACGCTTGGCGAGGATGTCCACGACGTCGATCCCCGAGCAGGCGGCGAGGGCGCTCAGCAGCGCGTCGGGCGGCGTCTGACCCGTGGCCGCCGAGCCGTCCAGCCGCATCCCAGGGCCGCCGTCGGTGCGCGCGGTGTCGAAGCGATGCTCGCCCGCCCAGACCGCGCGGATGACGTTCGGCTTGCGTGGGGGCGGCCCCGGGTCGCCGATCGCGGCGGGCCCGCTCATCGCTCGATGGGAGCGCGCACCGCGTTCCCCCACTCGGTCCAGCTGCCGTCGTAGTTGCGCACCTTGTCGTAGCCGAGCAGGTAGGTGAGCACGAACCAGGTATGCGACGAGCGCTCGCCGATGCGGCAGTAGGCGACGACGTCGTCGGTGGGAGAGAGCCCCGCTTCGTCCTGGTAGATGGCACGAAGCTCCTCCGCGGACCTGAACGTGCCGTCGGCGTTGGCGGCGCGCGCCCACGGCACGCTCCGCGCGCCGGGAATGTGCCCGCCGCGCATCGCACCCTCCTGCGGGTAGTCGGGCATGTGCAGCGTCTTCCCGGTGTACTCGTCGGTGGAGCGTACGTCCACGAGCCGGCCGCGCGCCTTCACGTGCGCCTGCACGTCGGGCATGAACGCGCGGATGCGCGCGTCGTCCCGCTCGCTGGCGGTGTAGCCCGAGGGCGCGACCTGCCGCACCTCCTCGGTCATCGGACGCCCCTCGGCTTCCCACTTCGCGCGGCCGCCATCGAGGATCTTTCCGTTGCGGAAGCCGAAGAGCTCGAACACCCAGAGCGCGTACGTTGCCCACCAGTTGTTGCGGTCGCCGTAGAACACGACGGTGGTGCCGGCTCCGATGCCGAGCCGGCGCACGAGGGCCTCGAACTCCGGCCGGCCGATGTAGTCGCGCAGCACCGGGTCGTTCAGGTCGCTGTGCCAGTCGATCTTGAGGGCGCCGGGAATGTGGCCCATGTCGTAGAGCAGCACGTCCTCGTCGCTCTCGAGGATGCGCACGGCCGGGTCGTCCAGATGCGCGGCGAGCCACTCGGTGCTGACGAGCGCCTCGGGGTGGGCATAATGCTTGGCGTCGATCGCCGTGTCGTCGGGCATGCAGGCACCGTGAAGGGAGATTCGTGAAACCTAACGGGCGCCTCGTCCTTCCCGTTCGGCGGCCGGAAGGCGGCGAGGTCCGGCAGCGCACCAACCCCTCCTCAGGCCGGAGAGTTCTCGGGCACGTCGAGGACGAGCGTCGCGATCCAGTCCAGCATCACGTCGGCATGCGCCTGCCACCCCGGCTCGGCAAACAGGAAATGCCCATGCCCCGCCGCAACGTGGAGGGGCGCGGCGTAGCGCGTGGCGAGCTTCCGGGCGACGCCGAGCGGCACGAAACGGTCGTCGTCGCCGCTCACCACGAGCACGGGCGCACGCACCGACTCCACCGGCACCCGCACCACGCCGAGCGCTGCCTCGCGGGCCGCGCGGCCGCTGTCCGCGACGAGCCGGTCCCGGATCGCCGCGCGCTCGGCCGCCGGCACGCGGTTGAGGACGAGCGCATCGAGGTCGGCGTCGGCCGGCTTGAAGGGCCGCGAGAGGAGCAGGGCGGGGAGGTAGCGCGCCATGCGCGCCAGCAGCGCCGGGCTGATCACGCTGATGCCGCGCGGAGGCGCGGACGACACGAGCACCGCGGCGCGCGCGAGTCCCTGCGCCACTAGCATCTGCGCCACGAGGCCGCCGAGCGAGTGGCCGATCACGATGGGGCGGCCGAGGCGACGCGCGGCGTCGGCGGCGTCGTCGCAATAGTCGGCGATGGTGTGGCGCCCCATGTCGGCGCTGGACGGCGCCGGAGGATGGCCGCGAAAGGAGAGCGCCGAGGCAGGGTGTCCCCGGGCGGCGATGCGCGGGAGCAGGGCGTCGAACACCCATGCGCCGGCGAAGAGGCCGTGCAGGCAGAGGACCGGCACCCCACCGCCCGCGGGGGCCTCGATGGTGTGCAGGAGTGGCGTGGTGGAATGCGGCATGTGCCGCAACTATCCCTCGGGCCGCGCGGCAAGGCAATAGCTTACGGTTCGTCCACCGCGGCCCGTCGCCGCGGCCCTTCACCGAATCAGAGGCCTTCCCCGCCAATGTCGCCAGGTCCCGCGGAGCTCGCGCCGCTCATGGACGCGTACGCGCGCCACGTCATCGTCTGCACCGGCGGCCACTGCTCGCCGAGCCGCGAGGGGCGGATGCTGTACGCGCAGCTCGCGCGGCTTCTCCAGCGCGAGAACCTGCTGTTCGGCCCGCGGCGCGTGAAGCGCGGCGAGACGCCCTGCCTTGGCGTGTGCGGGGGCGGGCCGATCGTCGTGGTGTATCCCGAGGGGATCTGGTACGCGGGGGTGACGCCGGCCCTGCTCGAGCGGATCGTGGTGGAGCACCTGCGGGACGGGCGGGTGGTGGCGGAGGCGGTGTTTCACCGGCTCGAGGGAGGGACTCGGGATCAGTCGGAGTAGGGATCAGGGATCAGGAACTGACCCCTACGCATCCCGAGCGGATGTCCTCCCGCAGGAGGGAGCGCCGCGACCGAGTGTCGGGACATCCTCTCCAGTGCCTGGGGCCGGCCACGCGCAGGGGACGCGATGCAGGGACACTCGCTCCGCTCGTGCGGGGTGACACACGGTCCGAGTGGCATCCCGGGCAGTTCCTGATCCCTAATCCCTGATCCCTTTTTTCAGGTCCTCCTCCAGCGTGCGCAGGATGCGCGGCCACACGTGACGGGCGGCGTGGCCGAAGAAATGCTGGCGAGCCACGGCATCGGCACGCAGGAAGTCCGCGAGGCGCAGGGCGCCCTTGCGCGCGTTGCAGGCCCCGCATGCCGTCACTAAGTTGCCCCCGGACCGGTCGCCGCCGCGCATCTTCGGCTGGACATGGTCCACGGTGAGCAGCTCTGCCTCGAACTGTTCACCGCAATACGCGCAGCGGTAGTCGTCGCGCGCGAAGATCCGATCCCGTCGCAATGGACAATCCCCTCCCGTCTCGCAGGAACCTGCTCTCGGCCGCCCAGAAGTATCTGCTCGAGCCGACCGAGGAGCAGCTCGCGCAGCGCGGGGGCGACCCCCCGCGCCTCACCTCCCAAGCCATCCAGAAGGTCCGCATGTCCCGCTCCCGCGACCGCATCCTCGCCAACATCGACGACATGTACCGCGAAGCCTTCGAGCGCGCCAAGGCGACCGGGGACACGGCGCAGATGGCCACGCTCGACTTCGCCTACCGCCGCGAGCAGCTGTACTTCGAGATCCTGCTCGACGTGCGGGATGCGGTGGAGGCGAGGCGGTAATACGGGAGCAGGGATTAGGGATCAGGAACTGCCTGGGACGCATCCCGAGCGGCTGTCATCCTGCTGGCCCGCAGGGCCGGTCAGGATCTTCCATCTCGATGGTGAAGCCAGTCCCACGCGCATGGAGAGAAGATCCTGCCCCTCGCTCCGCTCGGGCAGGATGACAGGTCGGAGGGGCATCCCGGTCAGTTCCTGATCCCTGATCTCTATTCCCCCTTCATTCGCCCGAACATCGACCCCGTCGCGCCCTCGCTCGGCTGCTTCGCGCTGGGCCAGATGAGCGAGGCGACGATGGAGGCCGTGAGCACCACGAGCACCACCCCGAGCGAGAGCATGATCGGGATGTGGATCCAGTGCTCCACGAGCATCTTCGCGCCGACGAAGGTGAGGATCACCGCCAGCCCGTACTTGAGCAGGTGGAACTTCGTCACCACGCTCGCCAGCAGGAAGAACAGCGACCGCAGTCCCATCACGGCAAAGATGTTCGACGTGAAGACGAGGAACGGGTCGCGCGTGATCCCGAAGATCGCGGGGATCGAGTCGATGGCGAAGATCAGGTCGGTGGCTTCCACCAGGACGAGCACCAGGAGCAGGGGCGTCGCATGGCGGCGCCCCTGCTCCATCGCGAAGAAGTGCTTCCCGCGGTAGCCGTCGGTGACCGGCAGGACGCGCCGCGCGAGCTTCACCACCGGGTTCTGCTCCCCGTCGAACTCCTCGTCCTGCTTCACGGCCATCCGGATGCCGGTGATGACGAGCAGCGCGCCGAAGACGTAGATGATCCACTCGAAGCGCGCGAGCAGTGCCGCGCCGACGGCGATGAAGAGGCCGCGCATCACGAGCGCGCCGAGGATGCCCCAGAACAGCACGCGGTGCTGGTACTGCGCCGGCACGGCGAAGTACTGGAAGATCAGGACGATGACGAAGATGTTGTCGACGCTGAGCGACTCCTCGATCACGTAGCCCGTGAGGAAGGTCAGCGCGGCCTGGTGGCTCTCGAAGACCGCGAGGCCGAGGGCGAACAGGAGGGCGAGCCCCACCCAGACGCCCGTCCAGGCGAGCGCCTCCTTCGCGCCCACGACGTGCGGCTTCCGGTTGAAGACGCCCAGGTCGAGCGAGAGCATCGCGAGGACGAAGGCGACGAATCCCGCCCAGAACCAGATGTTGGTGGCGATCATGAAGAGCCTCGTTCGGTGAGCGGGATACACGACGGGCGAGCCACACTACGGCACCCGGGGTGTCGTAGTGGTCTCGCCCAAGGCTCACCTGCTCCTTCAGCCGCCCGGGACCGCTTGCGCGTTCCGTCTTGACGATCGGCTGCTCCGGCATCGGTGCCGGCTGGCTACTCCCCACTGCTGCATGAATGGTCGCGGGTCACGGGCCATCCGTCAAGGTGCACGTTCCTGTGGCCGGTCCGGCCCCCGCCACCGGCGTGACTTCCCAACGGAGCCGCGCCCCGCCACTCTGCACGCATGCCGATGCCATCCGAAGTGTCGCTCGCCGTCGTCAACGCCCGTGTCTGGACGGGCGACGCACGGCGCCCGTGGGCCGATGCCGTGCTCGTGCGCGGCGCGACCATCGACACCGCCGGGTCCAGCGCCGAGGTGAAGAAACGTGTGGACGAGGATACGCGCGTGATCGACGCCGGCCGCATGACGCTGGTGCCTGGCGTGCTCGGCCGGCTCGCACACGAGGGCGCCGCGCTGGAGGGATCGCGGGCGAGCCTCGTGGGCGCCGGCGAGCCGGCCGACTTCGCGATCCTGGACCGCGACATCGCGCGGGTGACGCCGGCGTCGCTTGCCGAGGCGCGGGTCGTGCTGGTAGTCGTCGCCGGACAGGTGGTACACGCGCAGGGGGACTTCAGAGGAGCCATGCCATGACCCGACTCGCACGATCGATCCGACTGCTCGCGCCCCTCGCCCTGCTCGCTGCCTGTTCCACGGCCAAGCCCGGAAACGCCCCGGGGGAGTCGGCGTCGACCACCGGCGCCACGCCCCCCGCGCCACTGGTGCGCCCCGAGTCGCTGCCGCAGGCCGAGCCCACGCTGGAACGGCCGATGCCCAGCGCGCCGGCCACGCCGCTTCCGGCCAACGACACCACGACGGGCGAGCGCGCGACCATCGCGCGGCTGGAGCGCGAGGCGCGCGCGATCGCCCGCG
>JAQBPZ010000316.1 GCA_028287225.1 Gemmatimonadota bacterium | reverse complement strand
GCTCGCCTGTGGCCCCGTGGCGGGCGACGATACATTGTCCGCATGTCGATCCGATCCTGGCGCTACGGCGCGCTCGTCCTGCTCGCCGCGGCGCCGGGCTGCATGGACCGGGACACCCCGCAGAAGGTGGCGCAGGCGTTCCAGTCCGGTCCGGGCGTGCCCGACGAAGTGCCCAAGATGGTCAATCGCGAGCTGCCCTTCCGCTACCCGGCCGCGCTCTACGCGCGGAAGGTGCAGGGGAACGTCACGCTGCGGCTGCTGATCGACCGCAACGGGGAGGTCCAGGCGGACTCCACGCGCATCGAGGAGTCGAGCGGCTACGCGGCGCTCGATTCGGCGGCGGTGAAGGGCTCGCAGGAGCTGCGCTTCGTGCCGGCCAAGCTGCATGGCGAGCCCCTCGCCGCGACGATTCTCTTTCCCGTCTACTTCCGTCACCCCGAGGCGCACGCGCTGCCGGGCGACACGATCCTGAACAGGCGCGACAGCGTGCCGGAGAGCAAATGACCGCCCCCATGCGCAACACGCGCCCCTACGACACCGTCCTCGACACGATCGGCTGGACCCCGCTCATCCGTCTGAACCGCGTGACGCGCGGCGTGCGCACCCCCGTCTACGGCAAGGCGGAGTTCTTCAACCCGGGCGGCTCCGTGAAGGACCGCATCGGGCTGCCGATCATCGAGGAGGCGGAGCGCACCGGCGCCCTCAAGCCGGGTGGGACGATCGTCGAGGGGACGAGCGGCAACACCGGCGTGGGGCTCGCCATCGCCGCGGCGCTCAAGGGCTACAAGTGCATCTTCACGATGCCCGACAAGATGTCGCAGGAGAAGGTGCGCCTGCTGAAAGCCTTCGGCGCGGAAGTCATCGTCACCCCCACGGCCGTGGCGTACGACCATCCGGACAACTACGTCGTGATGGCCAAGCGCATCGCGGAGGAGACGCCGAACGCGATCCTCGCGAACCAGTTCTACAACCAGGCGAACCCCGCCGCGCACTACGCCACCACGGGGCCCGAGCTGTGGGAGCAGACGGAGGGGCGCATCACGCACTTCGTCGCCGCGGCGGGCACGGGTGGCACCATCACGGGCGTGGGGCGCTACCTCAAGGAGAAGAACCCGAACATCAGGATCATCGCCGGCGACCCCACGGGGTCCATCCTTGCCGAGCTGTGGCGCACCAAGGGGCAGGCGCACCCCACCGGGGCGCCGTACAAGGTGGAGGGGATCGGCCAGGACAAGCTGCCGGGCACGCTCGACCTGGCGCTCGTGGACGACTACCGCACGGTGAGCGACCGCGACTCGTTCGCCATGGCGCGGCGCCTCACGCGCGAGGAGGGGTTGTTCGTGGGCGGATCGTCCGGACTCATCGGCCACGTGGCGCTCCAGATCGCCCGCGAGATCGACGACCCCGCTGCGCTGGTGGTGACCTTTCTCTGCGACACTGGCGAGCGCTACCTCTCCAAGGTCTACAACGACGAGTGGATGCGCGAGAACCAGCTGCTCGAAGCCGACCACGTCACCCTCGGGGACCTGCTGGATCACAAGGGCGATGGCGCGCCGGCGTCGCTCGTGAGCGCCGCACCCGGCCAGCTCGTGCGCCAGGTGCTGGGACTGATGAAGCTGCACGACGTCTCGCAGCTGCCTGTGCTGGATGCCGGGGAGTGCGTGGGCAGCGTGACCGAGTACGCGCTCACGCAGCGCGGGCTGGAGAGCTCGCAGTTCCTCGACGCGGTGGTCGGCGAGGTGATGGACGAGGCGTTTCCGGTGGTGGAATCGGCGCAGCACGTCGAGTCGGTCCAGAAGCTGCTATCCAAGGCGACGCCGGCGGTACTGGTCCGCGATCACGGGGGAATCCAGGGCATCGTGACGCGGAGCGACATGCTGGCGTACCTGATGGCTCGATAAGAACAAGGGCGTTTGCAGTCTGCGGTGAGCGGTTGGCGGTAGAAGCGTCCCGAGGCCTGACTGCAAACCGCAAACTGCAAACGCCCCTGCAGCCCCTGCAGGACCCACCATCCACGCTACGACTCACATGCGCATCACGGTCCTTCTAGGCGGCACCTCCTCCGAGCGCGACGTGTCGCTCGCGTCCGGCCTGCGCATCGCCGAGGCGCTCCGGGCGCGCGGGCACGAGGTGTCCGCGCTGGATACGGCCAAGGGGCCGCTGACGCAGGACGACGAGCGGCGCATGCTCGCGGGTGGCGCCGTGAAGACGAAGCCTCCCACGCCGGAGGAGCTGCGGCGGATGCGGGCCGAGTCGGTGGAGACGACGGCCGGCCGGCTCCCGAAGCGAGGCGAGTGCGACGTCGCCTTCCTCGCGCTGCACGGCGGCAGCGGGGAGGACGGCACCATCCAGGCCCTGCTGGACCTGGCCGGCGTCCCCTACACGGGCAGCGGCCACCTGGCGAGCGCGCTCGCGATGGACAAGGATCTCTCCAAGCACGTGCTGCGCGCGCAGGGAGTGCGCACGGCGGACTGGATCATGGCCATGGATCCGGCGTCGCCGCCCGGCGTCGCGGAGGTGGAGAAGGTGCTCGGCTGGCCCGTGATCGTGAAGCCTTCCAAGCAGGGCTCCACGGTGGGGCTCTCGATCGTGAAGCAGCCGGGCGAGCTCGCAGCGGCCATCGCCGAGGCGTTCCGGCACGACGACGAGGTGATGATCGAGCGGTTCATCGCCGGCCGCGAGCTCAGCGCGCCGGTGATCGGCGGCGACGCGCTGCCGGTGGGCGAGATCATCCCCAAGCACGAGATCTACGACTACGAGTGCAAGTACACGCCGGGGATGGCCCAGGAGATCTTCCCCGCGCCCCTCACGCCGGCGGAGACCGCCGAGGTGCAGGCGCAGGCGGTGCGTGCGTTCAACGCGCTCAAGCTGCGCGGCTGCGCGCGCATCGACTTCCGGATGACCGCGGCGGGCGAGTTCTACTGCCTCGAGGCCAACACGCTGCCCGGGATGACGGCCACGAGCCTGGTGCCGCAGGGTGCGGCCGCGGCGGGGATCGAGTTCGCCGATCTGTGCGAGCGCATCGCGCGCCTCGCGGTGGACCACGCCGCCGCACACCAGGCGCGATGAGCCCCTCCCGCGCGAAGCTGCCCAGCATGTCCGCCGCCCTCGCGGGGCTCCCGGCGGGGGTGCAGCCCCGCGGGCCCTGGATGGGGCGACGCCAGCTCTTCGTGCGCTTCGCGAGCGAAGCGGAGACGGCCACCATCTTCACCGCGGATGCGCTGCGGGGCGAGCTCACGCGGCTCGCGACCCGGTCGGCCTACCACTCCATCGCGATCGCCGGTGGTGACCCGCTGGCCGAGACGGAGTTCCTGTGCGTGGCGCTCAAGGAGGCGCCGTCACTGCCGGTGATGCTGGACCACGATGGCCAGCGGCCCGAGGCCCTGGAGTCCCTCCTGGGCGCGCTCGCGATGGTGCAGGTGACCCTCAGGGGGAGCGAGGCCGACGCGGCGCTGGAGCGGATCGGCGACTCGCTGGCCCGCGCGGCGGGCAAGGGGGTGTTGCATGCGGTGGTCATCGAGCCGGCCGATGCGGCGAGCGACGCCCAGCTGCTGCGCGTGGTGGAGCGGGTCCACTCGGCGAGCCAGGACGCGGCCGTGGTGCTCCATCCGCCCGGCGAGCACGCCGGTGTCCCCGACCGCCGCTGGCTCGTCTGGCTGGAGAGGGCGGCCGCCGTGCATCCCGACGTGCGGATCCTGCCTGTGGCCGGCTGGCGCACCTAGGACCGGGCGGGCTGGGCCCTCTGTCGGGACGACCCTTGTGTGGCAGTGCTGGCCACTCAGTTTATCCGTTGGCCGCTCCATCGGGGGGACGATCCTTTTGTGGCGGTGCTGGCCCCTCAGTCGAAGGGTGGGCGGATCGTGCGGATTGAAACGGATTACTTCGGATCTGATCCGTCCCGAGGGCCAGGGCAACGCGCCGCGGCCGGGATGTTTGAGGGTGAGGGGCTGGCTGGGCGCCACCGCGAGGCATCACGGTAGGGCAGACCTCGGCGCTGGCTCCGCGAGGAGGCGCGAGGGAGTGCGATTCACCCGGCCCCGCACCCTCCGGACATCCCGGGTCCGGCGGGATGATCACTGGTATGCGAAACAGATCTCATCCGTCGTGATCCATCTCAGTCCGTCACGATCCGCCCCAACTTCGACTGAGGGGTTATTCACGCCACCAAAGAATCGTCCCGATAGAGTGGCCGCTCTCGGCTCGGTCCGGAACTCGCAACGCGCCGAGTGGTTAGTACGTTGATATAGAAGCCGCCAGTTTCCGTCAGCCGTCGCCCCGATGTCGATGCCCCCCATGCATGATGAGCGCGCCTCGTTCCGGCTGAGCCGGGCCGTGCCGGTGCTGATCGCCCTCAACGCGGCGATCCTCTTCCTGCAGTGGACGCTGGTGAGCGATGCGGACGCCTACGCGCTGCTCGGCTTCCACCAGGGCGCGCTGCCGCGTTCGGCGTGGACGGCCCTCACGTACATGTTCGTCCACTTCGGGCTGTGGCACCTGGCGCTGAACATGTATGCGCTGTTCGTGTTCGGGCCGCGGCTGGAGTCGGCGATGGGGACGCGGGCGTTCACCCTCTTCTACCTGTGGTGCGGCCTGGGCGGCGCGGTGGCGCACATGCTGTTCGTGCGCAGCGGCGTGGTGATCGGCGCATCGGCCGCGGTGCTGGGCGTGATGTTCGGCTACGCGCAGCAGTGGCCGGACGAGGAGGTGGCGCTGTTCGGCATCGTGCCGATGCGCACGTGGACGATGGTGATGCTGTTCGCCGCGACGAACCTCGCGCTCGGCCTGCTGGACGCCGAGACGGCGGCGGGCACGGGCGGCTGGCACACCTACCTGGCGCATGCGGGGGGCATCGCGTTCGCGTGGCTGTACATGCGCACGCCGCCGGCCGCGAGCATCGAGCGGCTGCGCCAGCGCATCTCGCCCGCGCCGGACTACGTGGACGAGGCACCGCGCGCCATCCCGCGCACCCTGCCGCGCGCACGCGCGCAGCGTGACGAGGTGGACGAGATCGTCGCGGAGAGCCGCGCCATCGCGGCGCAGCAGCAGCGGCCCGCGCCGCGCGTGGTGCCCCCGTCGCGCTCCGCCGTCGAAGCACCGGGCGACGCGGTGAACCGGGTGCTCGACAAGATCTCGTCGCACGGGCTGGCGAGCCTGTCGGCCGCCGAGCGCGCAGTGCTGGACGAGATGGCGCGGCGACTCCAGGAAAAGAGCAGCTGACAGCGGCGACACGACGAATCGTCCCGTCGAGAGCCGACCATAAAGAAAGAGCCCCCCGGACTTGCCGGGGGGCAGTACCACCAGGCCGTTCTCCCGGTGGCAACGGCCGGTCCAGAGGGGACCGGCACTTCCTGATTATACGACAGTCTCCCGCCGGTGCGCCAGAGGGAATCCGGGGGAAAGTCTGACCAGCGAGTCAGCAGCGCGGCAGAGCTCGGAACGCCGTGGCCATGGCGCTGTCAGGGTACGCGAATTCCCGGGAATGCGGCGAACGGCGATCGACGCGAATACACCTTCAGCGCACGCACGAAGATTCGCGGCGATCTTTCGTGGAAGGATTCGCGGGATCCGCGTACGAGCCGAGCACCAGGCAATCGCGCACCGCCGCTACAACTCGCAGCCTCGTGAGTGCATTCTTCACGGATGCCACGACCCGACCTGCTGGAGACCTTTCCCAATCCGTACCCTGGCCGATCCTACCTGATCGCCATGCAGAGTCCGGAGTTCACGTCGATGTGCCCCCTGGGCGGCATCGAGAGCGACGCCGCGGAGCTGAAGCAGCTCGAGGGCGGCGCGCCGGACTTCGCGACGATGCACATCAACTACATCCCCGCCGACGTCTGCGTGGAGCTCAAGAGCCTCAAGCTCTACCTCTGGAGCTTTCGCAACGACGGCATCTTCTACGAGCGCGCGGTGAACCGCATCCTGGACGACCTCGCCGCGGTGGTGAAGCCGCAGTGGATGGAAGTCATCGGCGACTTCAACATCCGCGGCGGCATCAAGAGCGTGATCACGGCGCACGTCGGGGCGAGGACGGCGTAGCCCGCACACCCGTCCGATCCGTGCGCTGCGAGCCGGCGGGGCCTGCCCCCTCAGTCGTCTGCCCTGCCCCTCAGTCGAAGGAGGAAAGACGATCGGACGGAGGCGGCGGATCGGCACTGCAAACTGCTTCAACGCAGAGGGCGCAGAGGGCGCAGAGGGCGCAGAGGAGAATAGCGAGGGCGCAGAGGAAGTCTGCTCCGGCGCACCTCCAACACCTCCTTCGTGGTCCTCTGTGCCCTCTGTGTCCTCTGTGGTAAAACGCTGTTGAAGAGCATTTAACCACAGAGGACACGGAGGGCACAGAGGGAACGCCTGAGCGGCAGTCCTCCGCGCCCTCGCAGTTCCCCTCTGCGCCCTCTGCGTTGAGGCAGTTTTCCGTCATGATCCGCCTCCATCCGTTCGATCGTTTGTCCCCTTCGACTGAGGGGGCAGACCCCGTCGGCTGAGGGGCATCCCGGGAGACGTACGTAACAACCGCATGGGCGGCCAAGTGACGAATGCGCCGCCTCGGCAGGTCATCATCGGGCTGGCGCTCGTGACCATTCGGATACCATCTCCGCCTTGCTGCCCTCGCCCACCCGCCCGTAGCTTTCCCGGACCTTTTTCTCCTCTCCAGAGAGCCTTCATGTCGATATCCCGTCCCCTTTTCGGGGTGACCGCACTGCTCGCGGTCCTTCTCGTTCCAACGACGCGCGCCGCCGCGCAGGGCGTGACGTCCGGTGGTGTCACCGGCACGGTCTCCGACGACAACGGCCAGGGCGTCGAGGGCGTGCAGGTGCAGCTCCGCAACCCGCGCCTCGGCACCAACGTCGGCACGCAGACGCGCGCCAACGGCATCTACGTGGTGCAGGGCCTCGCCCCCGACCAGGGGTACGTCATCACCGTGCGCCGCATCGGTTACGCGCCGGTCTCGCGCACCATCGCCATCTCGCTCGGCCAGCTGCGCCGCGAGGACTTCCGCCTCTCCCGTGAGGCCGCGGTGCTCTCCACGGTCACCGTGACCGCCTCGACCGACCCGGTCATGAGCGCGACGCGCACCGGCGCCGCCACCACGATCTCCGATTCCGCGCTGAGCCGGCTTCCCACGCTCAACCGCAACTTCTCGGACTTCGTCCAGCTCGTTCCGCAGGTCTCCACGAGCGGCGCGGTCGGCCTCTCCGGCGGCGGCGTGAACCTCCGCCAGAACTCGATCCAGATCGACGGCGCCCAGTCCGGCGACATGTTCGGCCTCGGCACCTCCGGCCAGCCGGGCGCGCAGGCGAACGCCAAGTCCATCCCGCTCGACGCGGTGAAGGAGTACCAGGTGCTGCTGTCGCCGTTCGACGTGCGGCAGGGCAACTTCGGCGGCCTGCTCATCAATGCCGTGACCAAGAGCGGCACGAACGACCTGCAGGGCAGCATCTACGGCTACACGCGCAACCAGAGCTTCACGCGCACGCAGCCCTTCCTCACCGACTACTCGCAGCAGCAGTACGGCGGCACCCTCGGCGGCCCGATCCTGCGGGACCGGCTCTACTTCTTCGGCAGCGGCGAGATCCAGCGCCGGGTGTCGCCGACGACCGGCTCGTACATCGGCGCCCCGGACCAGTTCGTGTCGCAGGCACAGATCGAGGACATCGCCGCCCGTGCGGCAGCGTTCGGCCTGGCGGACGCGGGCACCGGCGCCCAGCTCCAGATCCAGAACCCGACGCGCAACTTCTTCGGCCGCCTCGACGCCAACCTGCCCTTCCAGACGCGCGCGGTGTTCCGTGACAACTACGCCGACGCCGACCGCACGAGCTTCGGCCGTGGCAACGCGACCGCCGCGAACCCGAACTTCGGCCTGACGTCGAACCAGTACCAGTTCAGCACGAAGACCAACAGCGTCGTCGGCGAGTTCCTCACCAACCTGCCGCACGGCCTCTTCAACGAGCTGCTGCTCAACCACTCGACGACCAAGGACTTCCGCACCGTCCCGGTCACCTTCCCGCAGATCACCGTCCGCGGCATCACGCGCACCGACGTCCCGACGCAGACGGCCAACTTCGTGTTCGGCACCGAGGCGTCGTCGCAGGGCAACACCCTGGACCAGCGCACCATCGAGGTCACGGACAACCTGACGATCCCGGTCGGGGCCCACTCCATCACGCTCGGCACGAAGAACCTGTTCTACCGCTCCATCAACCTGTTCGCCAACAACTCGCTGGGGAACTGGACCTTCGCGTCACCGACCGCGTTCAGCAACGGCACCGCGACGTCGTACATCATCAGCGCGCCGGCCCCGACCGACCCGTACAACGGCCTGGCGACGATCCGCTCCAACCAGTACGGCGTGTACGCGCAGGACGTCTGGACCTTCTCGCCGCGGCTCACCCTCACGGCCGGCATCCGGTACGACAAGCCCGACTTCCGGAACCTGCCGCCCGAGAACGACAGCGTCTTCACCCAGTACGGCCGCCACACCAGCAGCGTCCCCACGCAGGGCCAGTTCTCGCCGCGCGTCGGCTTCAACTGGGACGTGACCGGTGACCAGGTCAACCAGCTCCGCGGCGGCATCGGCTCGTTCGCCGGCGCCGTGCCGTTCGTCTACCTCTCGAACGCCTTCGGCAACTCCGGGCTGAGCGGCTTCTCGTCGATCACCTGCAACAACACGACGGCCAACACCAACCTCGCCCCGCCGGTCTTCTCGTCGGCCAACGCGAGCAACCCGCCGCGCTCCTGCGACCTGATGACCGCCGGCGTCCGCACGGTCGGTGGTGGCGCCGCGATCTCCGGCCCCGCGGCCGGCGCCGCGGTCGCGACGATCGATCCGGACTTCAAGTACCCGAAGTACCTGAAGGCCAGCCTCGGCTTCGACCGTCGCATCGGCAACGGCGTGACGGCCACGCTCGAGGGGCTGTACTCCCGCTCGCAGAACAACGCGTTCTACCAGAACCTGGCCCTCGCCGGCCCGGTCACGGATGGCTCGGGCAACCTGGTCACCGACCGCAACGGCCGCGTGCTCTATGGGCGCCTCCTCGCGGGCGGCGCGACGCCGAACACGATCGGACAGCGCCAGCAGGTGCTCGACGTCACGAACGCCTCGGGCGACTACACGTACAGCATGACCGCGCAGCTCCAGAAGACCTTCTCGGACAACTTCGAGGGGTCGGCGGCCTACACCTTCATGCAGTCCCGCGACGTGGTGTCCATCACGAGCAGCACGCAGGGCTCCAACTACCGCTACCAGCGCGACGTGAGCGGCCTGCTCTCGGACCGCACGGTGAGCCGCTCCAAGTACGACCAGCCGCACCGCGTGATCGCGACGGGCACGTACCGCTTCCCCACGCTCACGGACGTGTCGTTCATCTACACCGGCAACTCGGGCTCGCCGTACGACTACGTCTACGGCACGAACGGCGGCAGCACGGGTGACCTCAACGCCGACGGCCAGTCGCAGAACGACCTGATGTACGTGCCGACGGATGCGCGCAACCAGAGCGAGATCCTGTTCCAGGGCTACAACGGCGTCGCGCCGAACATGACGTCCGCCCAGGCGATCGCCAGCGCCGCGGCGCAGGCGCAGGCCTTCGAGAACTTCATCAGCAGCACGCCCTGCCTCGCCAACGCGCGCGGCACGATCCTCACCCGCAACGCCTGCCGCAATCCCTGGGTGAACCAGATCGACGTCAGCTTCGCGCAGTCGCTCGGCAACATCGCCGGCGCACGCTTCCAGAACCTCCAGGCCCGCCTGGACGTGATCAACTTCGGCAACCTGCTCAACCGCAACTGGGGCCGCCAGGCGTTCTCGGACCAGGGCTCCACCTGCGGCGCCATCTGCAGCGCGACGGTCGCGCTGACGCACACCGGCTTCGCACTGCCGGCCGGCACCCCGACGGGCGGCAACAGCCCGAGCGCGCAGGGCATCTACACGTTCAGCCCGGCGTACACCGCGTACAACGACCAGAACCTGTCGTCGAACTACACGATGCAGTTCTCGCTGCGCTACAGCTTCTGAGAACGACGACGGCCGGCTGGTCAGCTCGTCGGGCTGCGGCCGGATAGTCGAGTAGTCCCCAGTCACAGTGCGCCCCCGGAGACGTCCAGTCTCCGGGGGCGCGTTGCATCTGCCCAACCATGCCGCATGCCGTGCCCGCCTCCGTCGTCGCGGGCATCCGTTTTGTGAGGCATGACACGGAGCGCCTCGTGTGCTCGGGGGTATCAGTTCGGAGTCCCCACCGCAGTCGCCCGTTCGACGGAGTCATCCGTGGTCACACTCTTTCCCCGACGCGACCTGTCCGCGCGACGCACGCGCCATGTCGGCCAGTCTGCTGGCCGGCGAGCGGTGGCGACCCTGCGCGCACGCGTGGTCGCGGCGGTGCTGCTCGCCGGCGTCGCCACCGCCTCCGTCGCCCCGCCGCCCCAGGGGCTCCTGGCCGAGCGGCGTGACGCGCACGTGCGGGACCTGTCGACGTGCGGGCGGAAGAAGGCCTGCCTGATGCGGCAGCGCGCCGACATGCTGCACCCCGACTCGGCCGCACTGGTGGCGCCGACGGTCGGGCGCTCGCGCTGGTCCGAGGGCCAGTACGACAACGTCACGGTGTGGATCGGCCCGGGCGAGGGGACGCGCGGGTGGCGGCCGCGGGACCGCTACATGGTGCGCGACGCATTCCACGCGTGGACCGCGGCGGGCGCGCCGGTGCGCTTCGTGTTCGTGCCGGACTCGGCGCGCGCCGACGTGCGCGTGCTCTGGCGCGACACGCTTCCCGAGGGGCGGGCCGGCCAGGCGACGCGCTACGTGGACCGCCGAGGCTGGCTGCGCGCGGCGACGATCGAGATGAGCCTGGGCGGCGCGGACGGACATGCGCCGCGCCCGTCCATGGTGCGCGCCATCGCGCTCCACGAGGTGGGGCACCTGCTCGGCCTGGAGCACAGCACGGACGAGCAGGACCTGATGGCGGCGTGGGTGACGGCGCACACCATCACGCCACGCGACCAGTCGGCGATGCGCGCACTGTATGAAAGGAAAAACGAGTAACGAGTAACGAAAACTGCGTAACGCGTAACGAGTAACGAGTTACCTGCAGGGCGGCCCCCCGAGCGTCTGTCACCCCGCAGGAGCGAAGCGAGTGTCGGGGTCAGCGTAACCCGTGCTTTGGGTCAGGCTCCGAGCACGGGACGGCATGCCCCGACACTCGGTCGCTGCGCTCCCTCCTGCGGGGTGACAGCCGCTCGCGACGCTCCCCGACTTACTCGTTACTCGTTACTCGTTTTTCAGCTCTCGTTACTCGCTATCGCCTTATTTCTTCCCCAGCTTCGCCTGCACGTCCTTTCCAGCCGCGAGATGCGCCTGGAAGTTGGGCGCGACCTTTTCCTCCAGCGCCCTGAGCTCCGCGTTCTTCGTGGCGGGCAGGAGCTGCGAGGTGACCGCGTCGATCACGGCCTGGTGGTAGCTCACCTCGTGGTCCACGTATGCCCGGTCGAAGGCGGCGCCCTTCGCGGCGCGGAGCGTCCGCATGGTGGCGGCGTGGTCCACGGCCAGCGCGAAGTCCTTGCCGGGGGGCGTGGGCGTGACGTGCAGCTTGTGCGCGAGGTTGCGGCCGAGCTGGCGGACGGCCTGGTGGTCGTGGACCATCATGGACGCGAAGCGGCGGACGTCCCCGTTGCGGCTCTTCTTGAGTGCCAGCTGGCTCGTCTCGATGTCCCAGGTGTTCGCCGCGTCGAAGATGGCGACGATGGTGGGATCGTCGAGGCCGGCGGCCAGGGCCGGCCGGACCGTCGCGGGGGCGGCGGCGAGCCGGG
>JAQBPZ010000280.1 GCA_028287225.1 Gemmatimonadota bacterium | reverse complement strand
CGCGGGCGCGGGCGGCAACAGGGCGGACCCGGTGCGGGACCGGTGGAGCGTGCGCCCTCGGCGCCCCAGGCGCCGGCGCCGATCGTTCCGACGGGTGAGACCACCGGGTGGTTCGATCCCTCGCGCGATGGCGGATTCGTGCGCAAGCCGCAGGCGAGCTACCTGGCCGATCCCGGCGACGCGTACGTGCCGCCGCAGCTGGTGCGCCAGTTCAGCCTGCGGAAGAGCGATGAGGTGAGTGGCCCGATCGGGCGCGATCCGCGCGGACGCACCGTGCTGATCGACATCGTGTCCATCAACGGCGACACGCCGCAGGCGGCGATCCGCCGCCCGGACTTCAACACGCTCATCGCGACGTACCCGGAGCGGAAGCTGACGCTGGAGACGGGGCGTCCGGCGAAGGGCGGCGCGGAGCTGATCCGCCGCGCCATCGACCTGATCGCGCCGATCGGCTACGGGCAGCGCGCGCTGATCGTGGCGCCCGCGCGCGCCGGCAAGACGACGCTGCTGCACGCGGTGACCGAGGGCATCGCCATCAACCATCCGAACGCGTCGCTGCTGATCCTGCTGGTGGACGAGCGCCCGGAAGAGGTCAGCGAGGCGATCTCGTGGGGCGTGGGCGAGGTGATCGCGAGCAGCTTCGACCAGCCGGCGGCGCGACACGTGGAAGTCACCGAGATGGTGCTGGAGCGCGCGCGGCGGCTGGTGGAAGCGGGCAAGGACGTGGTGATCGTGCTGGACTCCCTGACCCGCATGGCGCGCGCACACAACACGGCGGAGCGCGGCACCGGGCGCACCATGTCCGGCGGCCTGGACGCCCAGGCGATGGCGAAGCCGAAGGCGTTCTTCGGGTCCGCGCGGGCGGTGGCGTCCACGTCGGGCGGTGGCTCGCTGACGATCATCGCGACGGCGCTCGTGGAGACCGGGTCGCGGATGGACGACATCATCTTCGAGGAGTTCAAGGGCACCGGCAACTGCGAGATCAAGCTCGACCGCTCGCTGGCGGAGAAGCGCATCTACCCGGCGATCGACATCGCGACGAGCGGCACGCGGCGGGAGGAGAAGCTGTTCCGGCCGGACCAGCTGGACCACGTATACACGCTGCGCCGCGGGCTGAGCCAGATGCCGCCGCAATCGGGGATGGAGTGGCTCATCAAGCGAATCGGCGGCACCACGAGCAACGAGGCGCTCCTGGAAGGGTTGTAAAGCCGGGCGCGGGCGGCTGTCCCGGGCGCTGCTCGCCGACGGGACTTCGCCTTGACGGGCGGGCGGCTACGCCGCCCTTGGCGGCACGGCTGAGGGGTTTCCGCCAAGCGAGCATCGCGAGCGCGCAGCGACCGCGAGCACCCGGCAGTTCTCCGGGCCTGTCCTTTGCTATAGATAAGATCGCCATGCCATTGATCCGTCGGCTCGGGAGCGCGGCGCTCGTCCTGGTGGCGAGCGCTTTTGCTGCGTCCCCCCCCCTCCTTCTCGCGCAGAATCCCGCCGCGCCGCCCGCGCCGGCGGAGCGCACGCGCACGCCCGAGGTGAAGAAGCTCACCCTGGTGGGCGTGTCGAAGAACGTGAACGAGGCCGAGCTGCTGGCGAGCATCTCCACCACGCCGACGCACTGCAAGAGCGTGGTGTTCATCCCGTTCTGCAAGCTGACGCCGGCCACGCTGTTCAAGGACCGCCGGTACCTGGACCACCGGGAGCTGGCGCGCGACGTCCTCCGCATCCGCATCTGGTATTACCAGCACGGCTACCGTGAGGCCACCGCCGACACCACCGTGACCTGGCTCGACGACGACGACGTGGCCGTGACGTTCACGATCGTCGAGGGGCTGCCGACCGTCGTCACCGACGTGGCGGTGCGGTACGACTCCACCCTGCTCTCGCGCAAGCAGGTGGACGAGCTGATGCTGGTGAAGCGTGGCGAGCGGCTCGACCTGTTCAAGCTGGACTCGAGCCGCGCCTTCTTCCAGAACGAGCTGTGGGAGCAGGGCTACGCGGATGCGCTGATCGACACGGCGTCGATCGTGGATCCGGCCACGCACACGGCGCGCGTGCAGGTGCAGCTCGTCGCGAACCACCTGACGCAGGTGGGCGCGATCAACATCCGCGGCACGAGCCAGGTGACGCCGACGGTGGTGCGCAACTCCCTGAGCTTCCGTGAGGGCGATCTCTTCCGCCGCAGCGCGGTGCTGGAGAGCCAGCGGAACCTGTACGAGTCGAACCTGTTCCGGCTGGCGGTGATCACGGTGCCGGAGACCTTCGACAGCGTGAAGACCGTGAACGTGCAGGTGCGCGAGGCGCCGCTGCACGAGGCACGCGTGAGCGGCGGGTTCAACACGGTGAGCTTCCTCCAGACCGAGGCGCGCTACACCGCCTTCAACCTGCTCGGGGGGGCGCGGCGGCTCGACGCCCAGGTGCTCCTGGGCAACCTGTTCGCGCGCACGCTGAATGGCGTGGACCCGTTCCACGCGTTCAACCTGGACGCGCAGAAGAGCGTGACCGGCAACGGCGCCGACTTCCTGCAGCCCACGTACAACGCAAGCGTGCGGCTCCAGCAGCCGGCCTTCCTCCAGCGGCCGCGCAACACCTTCGGCGTGGGCGTGTTCACGCAGCGGCGCTCGGTGCCAGGCGTGGTGATCGACCGCGGCTACGGCGCCGACGCGACCTTCACCCGGTCGCTCGCGCCGCGCACGCCGGCCAGCCTGACCTACCGCTTCGAGCAGACCCGGGTCGAGGCGAACGGCCCGTACTTCTGCATCAACTTCGGCGTCTGCGAGCCGGCCACGATCGATGCGCTGCGCTCGCACAACCGGCTCTCCCCCCTCACGCTGACGGCCTTCTCGGACCGCAGCGACCATCCGCTCGCGCCGACGCGCGGCTATACGGCGCGGGCCACGGCGGAGTACGCCTCCGCGGCCACGGCCTCCGACTACACCTACAAGCGCGGGTTCGCCGAGGGCGCGCTGTACACGCGACTCGGCGCGCCGACGTCGGTGCTGGCCTTCCACCTCCGCGTCGGCATCGTGCAGCCGGGCGGCGACGGCATCCTGCACCCGCGCAATCGCTTCTACGCCGGCGGGGCGAGCTCGGTCCGGGGCTTCGGCGAGAACCAGCTGGGGCCACGCGTGCTGACCGTGCCGAACGCGCTGCTGGTGCACGCGATGGACGTGAATGGCGCGCCCTGCGACGCGCGGTCCGAGGCGGTCCGGTTCTGCGACCCGAACACCGCCACCGACTCGACGCCCCCGTTCCGCACCGCGGGCAGCAGCAACTTCACGCCGCGCCCTACCGGCGGCACCTCGCTGCTGGAAGGGAGCGTGGAGTACCGGTTCCGCCTCCCCTTCTTCAGTCTGGGCGGCGCCGTGTTCGTGGACGGCGCGTCGGTGGGAGAGAAGGTGCTCGACCCGCTGAACGGCGGCCTTTCGTCGCTCGCCGGCCTGGTGAAGGGCAAGACGGCGATCACGCCCGGCTTCGGCGTGCGGTACTACTCCCCGGTGGGAGCCATTCGCGTGGACATGGGGTACAACCCGGCACGCGTCGAGAATCTGCTCGTGGTCACCGAGATCCAGCGGAACGGGCGCGCGGAGATCGTCCCGCTGGAGACGCTGCGCCGCTATGATCCGCTCGAGGGCCAGACGGGGTGGCGCGCCGCGCTCAACCGGCTCACGCTGCACCTGTCCATCGGAGAGGCGTATTGATGCTGCGGCGCCTGTACCGCCTGCTGGTCGTCCTGAGCGTCATCGTCATCATCGCGGTCATCGCGCTGTGGACGATGACGAACACGGACTTCGGGCGCGAGCGGATCCGGCGCTTCGCGCTCGAGCAGCTCCAGGGGGCGACGCATGGCATCGTGCGGCTCGGGCCGCTGCACGGCAACCTGCTGCAGGGTGCCACCTTCGTGGGGGTCACCATCACCGACAGCGCCGGCCGCCCGTTCCTGAAGGCCGATTCGCTGTCGATGCGCTACCAGATCCGCGCGTTTCTCGCGAAGCGGGTGGACCTGAACGACGTGGTGCTCTTCCACCCGGTGATCGTGGTGGAGAAGCTGCCGGGCATGGACTGGAACTACAACCGGCTCTGGCCGCAGCTCACCCGCGAATCCGCGCCGGGCGACACCATCCCCGGCTTCGGCTCGTGGGTGCGGTTCACCAACCTCACGCTGCGCAACGGCAACGTGACGCTGAAGACGCTCTGGGAGCCACGCTCGGACCTCGGCGCGCGCGTGCGGGACAGCGTGGTGCGCGTCACGCTGGCCGGCCAGACCCGCAACCGCGTAGTCCGCGTGCCCGGCGGGTTCCAGAAGGTCGTGATGCTGGACAGCATCGATGCGGTGCTCGAGGAGCTCCGCATCTCCGACCCGAGGTACAAGAACCGGCTCGCGATCGTCTCGTCGCTGCGCATGGTGGCCTATCCGTTCCTGCCGCCGGCCGCGCGCGTGACCGCGCTCGCCGGCCGCTTCGACTTCAACAACGACTCGCTCTGGTGGAAGGGGATCAACGCGCGCGCGCCGGGCTCCGCGCTCAGGAGCAGCGGCACGTACGTGATCAGCAACGGCGACATGCACCTCGACCTCGCCGCGTCACCCGCCAGCATCAACGACTTCCGCTGGGTCCTGCCCACGCTCCCGAAGACGGGCGGCGGATCCCTCCGCCTGGCCATCCGCTGGAAGGGGCCGGTGCAGGACTACATGATCCGTGACGCCAACATGCAGACGGGCAACGCCCGCCTGCAGGGCAACCTCGGCTTCGTGCTGGGCGACACGATCGTGTTCCACGACGGCGACGTGCGCTTCCGCGGCGTCAGCTTCAAGCTGATCAACGAGGTCTTTCCCGGCACGGGCACGCCGCGGCCCGGCGAGCTGGCCGGTTCGGCGAAGTTCAGCGGCACGCTCGCGCGGCTGAAGATCGACCGCTCCGACGTGACGTACCTGGCCTACGGGCGCGGCACGAACCACTTCATCGCGTCGGGCATCGTCGGCTTCTCGGGCAAGCCCACCGTGGTGATGGCGAGCAACCTCCACGTGCGCGTCCTGCCGCTGCAGATGGACCTGGTGAAGCTGCTGCTGCCCACGATGCCGCTGGGCGGCACGCTCACCGGCGTGGCGACGGTCAATGGCCGCGGCGACCGGCAGCTCGTGGCGACCGGGCTGGACATCGTGCATCAGGACGGCCCGAACCGCTCGCGCCTGATCGGGCGCGCCGGGGTGCACACGGTGCTGCCGACCACGCTCGACGTCGACGTGGTCGCACAGCCGGTGGCGCTGGCGGAGCTCAACAAGTTCGCGCCCGCGCTCGGCCTGAAGGGGCTGGCGAGCGGCCCGGTGCACGCGCACGGACCGATCAGCGCGATGCGCATGGACACGCGCCTGTCGGTGCCGGGCGGCGGCACCTTCGCGCTGAACGGCACCATCGATTTCCTCTCGAAGGAGCTGGGGTACGACGTGGCACTCGGCGCCACGTCGCTGGACCTGAGCCGCGTCATGGCGAGCGGCCCGCGCAGCTCGCTCACCGGCGGTGGCACGGCCCGCGGGCGCGGGTTCAAGCCGGCGACCATGTACTCGGACCTCGCGCTCGACTTCGGCCCGTCGTCGGTGGACACCATCGGGCTGGACTCCGTGTCGGTGCGCGCGCGGCTCGCGAACGGCCTGGCCACCATCGCGCGCGGACAGGCCCGCGGCGCGGGGGCCACGGTGGACGTCGCCGGCCAGTTCGGGCTCGACGCCCGGCATTCCGGATCGCTCACCTACGCCGTGGCGGTGGACTCCCTCGGCACCCTTGCGCGCTTCGTGCCCGGCACCGCGGCCGACACGGGCCTCGTGCCGCCGCGTCCGCGCCTCACCGCCGAGCGACTCGCGCGCGCGCGGGCCGATTCCGCGCGGCTGGACCGCGAGACCGAGGTGTCACGGGCGATCAGCGGGCTGCCGCCGCGCCGCGTGGAAGTCGACACCCCCCGGGCGATCCCGCGCGGGCTGCTGGCCGGCTCGCTGCGCGCCAGCGGGACCATCGCGGGCAACGTGAATCGCTTCAACCTGAACGGCTCGGCACAGGCGACCGGGCTCGTGGTGAAGGGCAACTCCGCGCGCCACCTGGCGACGACGTACAGCTGGACCGATGCGCGCACCCTGCACTCGAGGATGACGGTCGCGCTCTCCGCCGATACCGTGAGCGCGTACGGATTCGCCTTCGACAGCCTGGTGGGCGATCTCTCGTACCTCAAGCCGAACGGCACCGTTGCGCTGCGCGTGCGGCAGAGCGCGCAGCGCGACTATGCGCTGAGCGGCGACTTCACGCTGCACCCCACGCACAACGAGCTGCACCTCGCCAACATGGCGCTCCGCTTCGACACCACGACGTGGACCACGCCGCACCCGTCCGCGATCCGCTGGGGCGAGCGCGGCATCGAGGTGGTGAACGTGGAGCTGAAGAGCGGCGAGACGCGTCGCATCTACGCGAACGGCCTGCTCCCCACCGCGGGGGTCGCCAACTTCGACCTCTCGGTCACCGACTTCGCGGTGGAGAACGTGGCCGAGCTGCTGCAGAGCGATCTCCCGGTGACCGGCCGCGTGAACCTTGAGGCGCACGTGCAGGGCACGGCGACCTCGCCGGTGATGCGCGGCGCCGTGGGCTTCGTGCGCGGCACGTACAACCAGACGGTGCTGCCCGACCTGCACGGCACCTTCAGCTACGCGAACCAGCGGCTCGCCACCAACGCCACCGCGGTGGACACCCTCGGCCGCACGCTGCTGGCGACGGTGGCGGGCACGTTGCCGGTGAATCTGGCGCTCAGCGGCGTCAGCGGCTCGCGGCTCATCGACGCGCCGGTGCAGCTGGCGGTGACGTCCGACAGCCTGCCCCTGAGCCTGATCCCGCAGTTCACGGATGCCGTGACGGACGTGGGCGGACTCGCGAAGGCACAGGTGACCGTCGGCGGCACGCTGAAGAAGCCGGTGCTCGCGGGGCAGCTCACGCTGGCCGGCGCCGGGTTCCGGGTGGCCGCGTCGGGGACGCGCCTCACGGATGCCAACGGCGTGGTGCGGCTCACGGGCGACACGGTCTACGTGGATTCCGTGCGGGCCAACGCGGGCGGACCGGTGCGGCTGGGCGGCACCGTCGCGGTGACGGATTTCCAGCACCCGGTGTTCCGCCTGACGCTCACGGCCGATGACGCGAAGGTGCTCGACAACGAGCGGGGTCAGCTCGTGGCCGACGCACGGCTGCGCATCGTCGGCCCGCTGGACTCCGTCGCCGTGAACGGCCAGACGACCATCGTGCGCGGCGTGCTCTACATCCCCAAGTCCTCGGGCAAGCGGCTCGTGAGCGCGGGCGACCCGTCGCTGTTCAGCGTGGTGGACACCTCCATCGCCACGATGCGCGACCTGTTCCCGCCGCAGTCGGCGCTCCTTCGCAACCTCCGGGTGAACGTGGGCCTCTCCGTCAACCGGGGCACCTGGGTGCGCTCCACCGACGCGAACGTGGAGGTCTACACCGAGGAGCCGCTGCGCGTGGTGGTGCGCGGCGAGGCGCTGGCGCTCACCGGCGCGGTGGACACCGACCGCGGCGAGTACACCTT
>JAQBPZ010000159.1 GCA_028287225.1 Gemmatimonadota bacterium | reverse complement strand
CACTCTCGGCCGCCGCGCGGGCGCTGCTCGCCGGCGCGCGGGAGGCGAAGGTGCCCCGCCTGGTCGTCGTCGGCGGCGCGGGAAGCCTGGAGGTGGCGCCGGGCGTGCGCCTGATGGACGCGCCCGGATTCCCCGAGGCGTACCTGGCCGAGGCGAAGGAGGGCGCGGACAGCCTCGCGGTGCTGCGCGCCGAGGGCGCGGGCGTCGACTGGACCTTCCTGAGCCCCGCCGCGGAGATCGGTCCCGGCGAGCGAACCGGAAAGTATCGCATCACCGGAGACCAGTTCCTCGCGGACGCCTCGGGGCACAGCCATATCAGCTACGAGGACTACGCGGTGGCGCTGCTCGACGAGCTCGAGACGCCGAAGCACAAGGGCCGTCGCTTCGGCGTCGCGTACTGAAACGCCCGGGTCAGATGGCGAAGCAGTAGAACAGCCCGTCGCCACCCGTCGCGCGCAGGTTCTGCTGGCTGCAGCCGCTCGACGGGTGCGCGGAGTTCCACGAGGTGGGATTGGTGCCCCCGCCCTGCCGGTCGAAGTGGCCCACCTGCGCGCTGCCCGTCGTCGCGCTGCTCGTCCAGTTGGAGCAGGTGACGTCGCCCGCGCCGGGCATGAGCGTGCCGTCGAGGTTGGAGCCGGTGAGGATGTCGTGGCGGTTCGGCGTGTCGCCGCGGCCGTTCACGATCTCGCCGCGCTCGTTGAGCGAGCCGGTCTTGCTCAGGCCATTCGTCTCGCCGTGGAGGTTCGCGACGTCGGAGGCGACCTGCACTCCCTTCGCGTTGAACCACGGGCCCGTGCCGATCCGGTCGCGCGCATTCGTCGACGGCATGCCGTTGGCGGCGCTCGTGCTGAGGTACGCGTGCCAGGTGCGGTCACCGGCGCCCACGGCCGCGGCGAGCGAGCGGCAGTGCGCGTCGGCACCGGCGAGGCCGCCGAGATCCGCGCCGTTGCCCGGGCCGTTGCTCGTGATGAAGAAGCTCATGCGGCTCGTGCTCGTGCCGGTGCCGACGCGGGCCGGCATGGCGCAGGCGCCGAGTCCGGCGAGCAGGGCGATCGTGGCAGATACCTTCATTCCGGATCTCCGTGATTAGTGGTCTGGTGCCTCACCATCCGTCTCACCCAGCAACCACGCGAGCTCGGCGAGGCGTCACATCCGCTCGACGCCGAGCGACAGCGTGTTAGCGGACGAACCCGGAAGTAATGCGGAGGAGCCGGAAGCGCCATCCGGGGTGTCATGCTCCGCCCTTGAGACGAGACCATGCACGCTCCACCGACTCCGGCAGGAACATCGAGTCGGCGATCGCGCCGATCTCCTCCGCGTCGCGCCACGCCGACTCCAGCTCGGCGAGCTCGCCCTCGAGGGCGCGGCGTTCCTGGTCCTCGTTGAGGGCCATCTCGATGGCGAGGCCGAGCGAGGTGGAGAGGGCGAGGAGTCCGGACCCGCTGCGCACCTCCGCCGGATCGTCGTAGTTCTCGAGCGTGGACCGGTCAACGCGCCGAGTGAACCTCTCCCCGCGTCGCGCGGTGTCGCGCAGGAAGGCTTCCGCGTCCCCGGCGTGCTCGAGCCGTGCGACCGCCCGCCGCACCTCCTCGGGCGTGCCGCCTGAGCGGTTGATGTTCGGGAGGAGACGTCGGGCGATCTCGCGCGCCTCGGCACTCTCCACGATGGCGACCCCGTCCTCCCATGCGAGCTCGAACGCGAGGGTTCCATCGGCGCGGGTCAGCAGCGTCGAATCGGCGAGGTTCCCGCGGCGGATCGGCACGCGGCGGCCGCCTGGTAGTCGCACGTGCGCAACAGTCGTCCGGGGAAGGCCATGCTCGACGGTGCGAAGAACTCCGCGCCCGAGCGACCAGGCGGTGATCACCCCCAGTCCGGCCGCCAGCCCACCGGCCAGCGCGAGCCCGCTCGCGCCGAGCACGACTCCGGTGGCGACCAGGCGACGACGACGTCGAATTCCGAACTGCTCGCCGTAGCGCCACGCCGCGATCTCGGGACGCTGCGGCTCCCCGACGCGCACCAGCTCGAGCCCCTCGGGCAGCCGCGCCAGCCCGATCTCGCCGGTGGAGACGCGGAGGCGCGTGTCACGAAAGCGCCGCTCCGCGCCCTCGATCGCCTCCCAGCGTTCTTCCAGCGGCGTGAGGTTCCAGCGGCGGCAGTGCATGCACACCACCCAGAGCCGGCCCTTCGCCGCATCGAACGCGAGGCGGCGGCCAACGGGGAACTGCTCGATCACCTCGTTCCGGCCGAGGTCGTGGCTGCAGAAAAGGCAGGTGGAGTACACCGGGAAAGTCTGGGCGAGGGGGCGCGAGGGTGCAACAGACAGGGAAGCCAACGGGACAGGGAAGCCAACAGACGGTCGGCCGGCTGTTCAACGCGCAGCGTCCGTTGCAACCGCGCCCGTCTTGCGCCCCGCCTCCGCATGGCGCACCGTTCGCTCCCTGCGCGTCTCCCCCATCCAGCCGCCATGCCAACCCGTCATCCCCCCGGCACGGTCCTCGTGCTCGTCGGCACCACGAAGGGCGCGTTCATTCTCTCGTCGAGCGCCGAGCGTGGCGAGTGGACGGTGGACGGGCCACACTTTCCCGGTCAGTCGGTCTACGCCGTGGCCTACGACGAGCGGGGCGGACGCACGCGCACGCTGATGGCGTCGTGGAGCAACCACTGGGGCAGCACCATCCGGCTGAGCGACGACGACGGCGCCACGTGGACCGGGCCGGAACGCCAGGCCGTGCGCTTTCCGGAGTCGTCCGGGCTCGCGCTCGCGCAGGTCTGGCAGATCGCGCCCGGCTATGCGGACGAGCCCGGGGTCGTATGGGCGGGCGTGGAGCCCGCCGCGCTGTTCAAGTCGTCCGACGGCGGCGAGAGCTGGGCGGCCGTGGATGGGCTGCTCCAGCACGAGCATCGTCCCAGGTGGATGCCGGGTGGGGGCGGACTGTGCCTGCACACCATCGTCCGCGACCCCGTGAACCGGGACCGCATGGGCATCGCGATCTCCACCGCCGGCTTCTATCGCACCGACGACGGGGGTGCCACCTGGCAGGCGCGCAACCAGGGCGTGCGCGCGGTGTTCCTGCCGAACAAGTATCCGGAGTTCGGCCAGTGCGTGCACAAGGTGGTGTCGCACCCCGCGCGCCCCGAGCGGCTCTTCCTCCAGAACCACTGGGGCCTGTACCGCAGCGACAACTGGGGCGACGACTGGCAGGACATCGCCAACGGGGTGCCGTCGGATTTCGGGTTCGCGATGCAGATGCACCCGCACGACCCCGACACCGTGTACATCGTGCCGATCCAGTCCGACGAGTTTCGCGTGGTCCCGGACGCGCGGATGCGGGTGTACCGCACGCGCGACGCCGGCGCATCGTGGCATGCGCTGACCGATGGGCTGCCGCAGCACGACGCCTTCGAATGCGTGCTGCGCGACGCGATGGCGGCCGACGCGTGCGAGCGCGCCGGGCTCTATGTGGGCACGCGCGGCGGCAAGGTCTTCGCGTCGGCGGACGAGGGCGACAGCTGGCGCACCATTGCCGATGCGCTGCCGCCGGTCTGCTGCGTGAAGACCGCCGTCGTGGGCGCGCGGTGACGGCCATGACGGTCTCGCTTCGCCTGCCTCACGCGCTCGTGCCGTACGCGCGGGGCAGCTCGACGCTCGCGGTGGAGGCGCCCTGCGCGACGGTGGGTGAAGCGCTCGCCACGGTAGCGGCGCGCTGGCCCGCGGTCACCGACCGGATCCTCACCGAGCAGGGCGTGGTGCGCCGCCACGTGAACGTCTTCGTGGGCAACGAGAGCATCCGCTTCCTCGACGGCCTCGCGACCCCGCTGTCCCACGGCGACACGATCACCATCGTGGCCGCGGTGAGCGGTGGATAGCACGCCGCCGGAGCTGACGGACGACGAGCGGCTGCGGTACAGCCGGCACCTGCTGCTCCCGCAGGTCGGCCTGGAAGGGCAGCGGCGGCTGAAGTCCGCGCGTGTCCTGGTGGTCGGCGCGGGTGGCCTGGGCTCGCCGGTGGCCCTCTATCTCGCCGCGGCCGGCGTCGGCACGCTGGGCCTGGTGGACTTCGACGTGGTGGACCTCAGCAACCTGCAGCGCCAGCTGCTGCACGGCACCGCCGACGTCGGGCGTTCCAAGCTCGACTCGGCACGCGACCGGCTTCTCGCCGTCAACCCGCACGTCGTGGTGGAGCCGCACGCGGTCCGGCTGACCGCGGCGACGGCGCTGGAGATCGTGGGCGCGTACGACGTGGTCGTCGACGGCACCGACAACTTTCCCACGCGCTACCTGGTGAACGACGCGTGCGCGATGCTGCGCATCCCGCTCGTGTACGGCTCCATCTTTCGCTTCGAGGGACAGGCGTCCGTGTTCTGCACGGCGGAGGGGCCCTGCTACCGGTGCCTCTTTCCCGAGCCCCCGCCACCGGACTCCGTCCCGAGCTGCGCCGAAGGCGGCGTCCTGGGCGTGCTCCCCGGAATGATCGGCACCATCCAGGCGGCGGAGGCGCTCAAGCTGGTCCTCGGCATCGGGCAGACGCTGGCCGGCCGGCTCCTGCTGGTGGACGCGCTCACGATGGAGCACCGGACCGTGCAGCTGCAGCGCGACCCGGAATGTCCGGCCTGCGGCACGCGCACGCTCACGACGCTGATCGACTACGACGCATTCTGCGCCGGCGCGCACCCGGCGCAACCCTCCGGCGCCGAGGAGATCGCGCCCTCCGAGCTCGCGGCGCTGCTCTCGCGCGGCGAGGTGGAGCTGATCGACGTGCGGGAACCGCACGAGTGGGACGCCGGCCACGTGTCCGCAGCGCGCCACATTCCGCTGGCGGCGCTGGGCCAAGCCATGGCGACGCTGGACGCCGGCCGAGCGACGGTGGTGATGTGCCGCAGCGGAGGAAGGGGAGACGTGGCGGCGCGACAGCTTCGGGCGGCGGGAGTGGCGCGGGTGCGGAACCTGGCCGGCGGGCTGATGCGGTGGGAAGCGGAAGGAAGGGAGACGGTTCGAGGTTCGTAGAAACAGAGGGACGGCGCTCAACGGGAACTGACGGTCGGCCGGCTTCGCCGGTCTGTCGCGGGCTGGCGGAGACGCCTGCCGCCCGCCTGTTCATCTGTTGGACCCGATTCCTCCCTCCATCCGTTCAGCCGCTAACTTTCCCGGTGTGTCACCCCTGAAGGAGTCGTTCGTGAAAGGCATACTGCTGATCGACCATGGCTCGCGGCGCGACGCGGCCAACGAGATGATGGATTGCATGGCGCACCTGGTGCAGGCCATGGCCGGCGACGACATCGTGGTCCGCTACGCGCACATGGAGCTCGCGGAGCCCTCCATCGAGGCCGGCGTGCAGGCCTGCGTGGAGGCCGGCGCCACCGAGCTGATCGTCTTTCCGTACATGCTCTCGCCCGGCAAGCACTCCACCGGCGACATCCCCCGCATGGTGGCGGAGGCGGCCCGGGCGCATCCCGCGCTCGACGTGCGCATCACCGGCGCGTTCGGGGTCCACGAGAAGCTCGCCGAGCTGATCCTCGGCCGTGCCGGGCTCCCGGTGGCCCATCCGCTCACCGCCGACGAAGCCACGCGCTGCTGGCACTCGTCCCAGTCCCGGACCGCCTGTGGCGACGCCTGCCGCTGCCGGCCGGTGAGTGGGGAGATCGCTGCCGGCTCCATGCTGGCCAAACAGTGAAGAGGTGGTCAGCCCCGCGGCCACACGATATCGGCTCGCCATCGACTGACCGCCGCTGACCGCCGCTGACCGCCGCTGACCGCCGCTGAGCGCCGCGCTGCCCGACCGACATTCGCCCTTCCTCCCGCTCCCGTCCCACATGTCGACTACAACCGAAACGTCCCGCCCTGCCCTGACCATCCTGTCCGAAGACGAGATCGCCTTCCGCGATGCCGTCGCCGGGTTTGCGACGGACGAGGTCAAGCCGCGCGTGCAGCAGATGGAGAAGGCCGGCAAGATCGACCCGGCGCTCATCCGCCAGTACTTCGAGATGGGGCTCATGGGCATCGAGGTGCCGGAGCAGTACGGCGGCTCGGCGGGAAGCTGCACCATGGTCGCCATCGCGGTGGAGGAGATCAGCAAGGTCGACGCAGCCGCCGCGATTCTCGTGGACGTGCAGAACACCCTCGTCAACTATCCGATCAGCCGCTACGGCTCCGACGCACTCAAGGCGAAGTACCTCACGCGCCTCACGAGCGACACCATCGGCGCGTATGCGCTGAGCGAGCCGGGCTCGGGATCGGACGCGTTCGGCATGGTCACGCGCGCCGAGAAGAAGGGCGACGCCTGGGTGCTCAACGGGCGGAAGATGTGGATCACCAACGGCGCCGAGGCGGGCATCTTCGTCGTGTTCGCGACGGTGGACGCGAGCAAGGGCTACAAGGGGATCACCGCGTTCGTCGTCGAGCGCGAGTTCGCGGGCTTCTCCGTGGGCAAGAAGGAGGACAAGCTCGGCATCCGTGCGTCGAGCACCACGGAGCTGATCTTCGACAACGTCGAGGTGCCGGCCGAGAACGTGCTCGGCCCGGTGGGCCAGGGCTACAAGGTGGCCATCGAGACGCTGAACCACGGCCGCATCGGCATCGGGGCGCAGATGATCGGCGTGGCGCAGGGCGCGCTGGCGGCGGCCACGGCGTACGTGAAGGAGCGCCACCAGTTCGGGAAGTCGCTCTCCGAGTTCCAGGGGATCCAGTTCCAGCTCGCGCAGGCCCGCACGGAAGCGGAAGCCGCGCGTCTCATGGTGTACAATGCCGCGCGCCTGACCGACGCGGGGCACGACATCGCGATGGAAGGCGCCATGGCGAAGCTGTTCAGCAGCCAGGTGGCCGAGCGGGTGACGTCGGTGTCGCTGGAGCTGTTCGGTGGCTACGGCTACACCACCGACTACCCGGCGGAGAAGTTCTACCGCGACGCGAAGATCGGCGCGATCTACGAGGGCACCAGCAACATGCAGCTCAACACCATCGCGAAGGCGATGCTGAAGTAGTGGCACCCCGCCGCGTGCTCTTCACGGCGGTGGACAGCAGCTGGGCCGGTGCACAGGCGCAGATGCTGGAGCTCGCGGCAGGGCTGGACCGGGGGGACTGGGAGCCGGTGTTGCTGACGTCCGGCACGGGAGGGCTGATTGCCCGCGCGCGCGCCGCCGGCATCCCCACGCACGTGCTGCCGTTCGGGCTCGTGCGGCGCGGATTTCCCTTCGTCGACTACTACGTGCTCGGTCCGCTCGCGCTGCGCCGCCTGCTCCGCCGCGAGCGGATCGCGATCGTCCATGCGCACGATCCCAGCTCGCCGATCGCGCTGGCGCCCGTGTCGGCGCGCCTCGGCATTCCCGTCGTGTCGCACATCCACGATCTCGACCAGCGCTGGGTGACGCGCCGCTCCACCGCGGCGCTGGCACGGGCGCGCAGCATGGTGGTGGGGATCAGCGAGGCGGCCGTTCGCTGGGCGGCCGCGCGCGGTGCCGACCCCACGCGCCTCCGCCGCATCCACAACGGCGTGCACCTCGCGCCGCTCGCCACCGGTTCGCACTCCACCGCCCGCCGCGCGCTCGGCCTGCACGACGACGACATCGCGGTGGCGCTCGTGGGGCGGCTCGTGCCGCGAAAGGGACAGGCCGACGCGATCCGCGCGCTGGCCGAGCCCGCGCTCGCCGACGCGCGGGTGCGCCTACTGCTCGTGGGCGGTGCGGCGCCGCGCGAGCGCGACTACGAGCGGTCGCTCCACGACCTGGCACGCACGCTCGGCGTGGAATCGCGCGTCGACTTTCTCGGGGAGCGCGAGGATGCGCCGACCCTGCTCGCCGGAATGGACGTGGCGCTCGTGCCCTCGCGGCGCGAGGCGTTCGGCCGCGTGGTGATCGAGGGGATGCATGCCGGCGTGCCGGCCGTGGCCTACGACGATGGTGCGCTCCCGGAGCTCGTCCGCGATGGCGAGGACGGCATCATCGTCCCCACGGGCGACGTGGCCCTGCTCGCGCGAGCGGTCGCACGCCTGGCTGGCGATGCGCCGCTGCGCGCGCGCATGTCGGCGAGCGCCCGCCAGCGCGCGCGGGAGTTCGGCCACGAGCGGTTCGTGGCCGAGTGCTCCGCGCTCTATCTGGAGATGCTGGCCGAGTCGTGATCGCGGCGTGGCCGCGATCTACTTCCGCGCGGCTGCCGCCTTCGTGGTGACGCGAATGACGCCGTTCACGGCGGCCGGATCGCTGGAGGCGGACGTCGCACTCCCGCCCTTGAGGACTTCCACCGACGCGATGTCGTTGGGGTCGAGGTGCGACATGTCGCCATTGGCGACCTTCACGCCGTCCACGAGGAGCACGCCGGTGAACGCGTGCTGCATCTCGGACGCATGCTGCGAGTGCATGCCGCGCATCGTCGCACTGTCGGCGGTGGTCGCGAGGTGGCGCGCATGGATGGTGAGGTCCGTGCCCTTCGGAGATCCGGCCCCGGTCGTGATGCTGATCTTCGCGGGCACCTGCGCTGTGGCGGCGTCCACGCTGATGCTCGCGACGCGGCTGGCGGGAATGGCATGCGCCTCCGCGGCCGACGCCGGCTTGCCGTCCACGACGAAGACGGCGGTATCGATCGCGATGCTCACGTTCTTCATCGCACGCTCGGCGCCGGCCACGTCCATCGACTGTACCTCGGCCGACGTCGGGATCTTCGCCTCGCAGGCCGCGAGGATCGCGACGCCGGCGATGGCGCACAGCGAGCCCGCGCGAAGGTGGGTGAAACGGGAAGTCCTGGGCGTCATGGCGAGCAGCCTCCGGCGAAGATGGGATGATTCGTCGGCGAGCGCGGTCGCGCCGGCCGTGAAGCTCCTGCATTGTCCAGCAAGGTCGATCAGCAGCGATCCATAGACGCGGGGGGCCACTCCCCGGCGCAGCACGCGGGCGTCGCAGTCCAGCTCCAGGGCCAGCCGGAGCCGCGACAGCATCCACCACGCGGCCGGATGCCAGGGCACCAGCGCCGCCGCGATGCTCGCCGCGGCGAGCAGCAGGTGGTCGCGCGCCGCGAGGTGCTCGCGCTCGTGGGCCAGCACGAGCCGCTGCTCGGCGTCGCTGCGCGCGAGGAGCCACCGCGGTACCACGATGAACGGCTGCACCACGCCGAGCACCGCCGGCCCGACGGACGGCGCCACGCGGACGGCATGGCCGAACAGCTCGGCCCTCGGCCAGGCGCGACGGAGCCGCGCGATGCGCAGATGCACGAGGGCCATGACGAGCAGCGCAAGCGCGCTCGCGACCAGCCAGAGCGACGCC
>JAQBPZ010000250.1 GCA_028287225.1 Gemmatimonadota bacterium | reverse complement strand
CGCTGCGGCGGAGCCGGTGGCCGCCGCGCTGGTGGTGCGGGCCGCCAGGCGCAGGACGGCCGCATACCATGGCGCGGTGGCCGGAGCGGGTGCGCGGGATCCACCGTCGCCCGCGTCCGTCTGGAAGCCGGCCACGAACCGCATGCCGAGGCCGGTCTCCAGCGCGTGCACGAAGACCACCCGACCGCTCGCCCGGACGGTGCTCCCGGGGATCTGGAGGGTGATGTGCGTGCCTTCGGTGACCGGGTGGTCCAGCAGCACCCGGCCGCCGCGCGGGCTCACGTCCTCGAGCAGGCCCACGCCAAGGTCGTCGGCCGACGCCTCGGCGCCGGCGAAGACGCGGGCGGGCATGCCGACCTCCACGCGCCGTTCGCCGCGCAGGTCGCGCAGGCGGCCGATCGCCGCGGCGCCCATGGAGCCGCGCCGGAGCCGCTGCTGGTCCAGGGGCATCGCGTGCTGGGCGCAGTGCAGCTCGATCGCGTCCCGCGTCTCGCGGCTGATCCCGTCGAACTCGACGCCGGCCAGGTGCACCGTCCCGAGCTGCGTCTCGCTCGTGGCGTGGCGCACCACGTGGCCGCGCACGTGCACCTCGCCGCTGCTGAGCGGAAGGCTCAGCTCCACGCGGGCGCCTTCCGGGATGGCGTACATGCAGCGCAGCGCCAGCCCGGTAGCCGTGAGGTCGTCCGTGACGGCGATGTCGGTGGACGACAGCTTGCCATCGGCGCGCATCACGCGCAGCGCGACGGAGAGCGACTCGGCGAAGCGGTGCTCGGCACGGCGATGGCGGCCCGCGAGCGAGAGCTGGACCACGTGCGCCGCGAGGCCGGCGTGCCACAGCGCCAGCGCGACCGCGCCGAACAGGGCGAGCAGCCCCCACCCCGGCACCTCGGCGCTGTAGCCGAGCGTGCGCGCGTACGTCGCCCAGGCGAGGGCCACCGCGGTAAGGCCGAGGAGCGCGAGCTGCGGGGCCACGGTGCGCAGCGGCACCGCCGCGCCCTTCTCCGCCTGCGGGCGGAAGCTGAGCCGCCGCGCCGTGAAGTACGCGCGCACCGAGATCAGGTGCGTGAAGAACTTCGCCATCCAGTAGCGGTCCGCGAGCAGGAGGGATCCCTGGCCGCGGGTGAGCAGCTTGAAGCTCGCCGCGCGCAGCAGTGCGGCCGGCACGAAGAACGCCGCGAACACCCCGACGCTGGCGCGGACGGGAAACACGCCGGTGGTGAGGAAGACGATCGGGGTGAGGTAGAGGATGACGCGCTGCACGCTGCCGAGGGGCGCGGTGAGCGTCTCGAAGTATTCCAGCCGCTGCGTGCGCGTCAGCCCGGGCAGGGCCAGGGGCGGATACCGGCGCAGCAGCTCCATCCCGCCCTGCGCCCGATGCAGCTGCTGCATCTGGTAGGCGTGCGCGGTGGAGGGAGCCAGCCCGAAGGCGAGGTTCTCGTTGACGTACGCGGAGCGCCAGCCCCGCGCGTGCAGCAGGATTGACGTCTCCGTGCCCATCGTCCCCGTGTGCGTCCCGAAGCCCCCCACGTCGTCGAGCGCCGCACGGCGGAGCATGGCGCAGCTTCCCACGAAGACCGCCGCGTTGGCGCGGTCCTTTCCCGGCTGGAGCACGTTGAAGAACAGCTGCTGGTCGCCCCAGAGCTGCCGTCTGCCCGCGCTCGTGTCGTCGCTGAAGGCGTCGGTGTTGTAGAAGTCCTGCGGCGACTGCACGAACGCGACCTGCTCGTCCTCGAAGTGGCCGATGAGGCGATCCACGATCTGCGGCAGCGCCACGTTGTCGGCGTCGAGCTGGAGGATGAACTCCCCGCTCGAGTGCTGGAGTGCGTGATTGAGGTTGCCCGCCTTGCCATGCGAGCGATCGTCGCGGCGCAGGTAGCGGATGCCGATCTCGTCGGCCACCACGCGCAGCTCCTCGCGATGTCCGTCGTCGAGCAGCCAGGTGGTGTGCGGATAGCGGATCTCGCGCGCCGCCAGCGCGGTCTTGCGAATCGTCGCCAGCGGCTCGTCGGCGACGGTGACGAAGACGTCCACCGTGCGACCGGGCAGGGCGGGGCGCGGGGCGCGCTGGCGCAGCGTCCAGGCGGTACACGTCAGCAGGACCGCGACGAGCACGCCGTGCGTCTCGGCCAGGGCAAGCGGCACGGAGAACCAGAGGGCTCCCGTGTCCAGTGTCCACCCCCAGCGCCACACGATGTAGATCGACGATGCCGCCAGGCTCGCCGCCGCGACGATGCGCGTCAGCCGCTCCCGCTTCTCGTCCTGGACAACCTGACTCATCGAGCTCCGAATGATGCGGATTTGGCCATCACGAATGCGAATCGCATGCCGCCTCGGCCGTGACGCCGGGGCAGACGGGCACACTGACCTGCCGCGCCCCCGCGGACCGCATTCCATCCGCGGTGCGTCCAGCCTCGAGTGGCGCGTGGCGCATTTATCGCGACGCGCCACGGGCCATGGCCCCAACTGAAAGAAACCCCTTTGCCCGCACCAGCGCGACCAGGGATTCCACGGGATTCGTCCACGTCCGGGGCGCGCGCGAGCACAACCTCAAGAACGTGGACCTCGACATCCCGCGCGATGCGCTGGTGGTGTTCACCGGAGTGTCGGGATCCGGCAAGTCGTCCCTCGCCTTCGGAACCCTGTACGCGGAGGCGCAGCGGCGCTACCTCGAGTCGGTGGCGCCGTACGCGCGCCGGCTCTTCGACCAGATGGGCATCCCCGAGGTCGACTCCATCGAGGGGCTGCCCCCCGCCGTCGCGCTGCAGCAGCAGCGCGGGTCGCCCACCTCGCGCTCCTCGGTGGGGAGCGTCACGACCCTCTCCAACCTGGTGCGCATGCTGTATTCGCGCGCCGGCGACTACCCCAGGGGCCAGCGGATCATCTACGCGGAGGCCTTCTCGCCGAACACGCCGGAAGGGGCGTGCCCGAACTGCCATGGGCTCGGCAAGGTCTACGAGGTGACCGAGGCGTCCATGGTGCCCGACCCCTCGCTGACGATCCGCGAGCGCGCCATCGCCGCGTGGCCCACGGCATGGCAGGGCCAGAACCTCCGCGACATCCTCACGACGCTCGGCTACGACGTGGACGTGCCGTGGCGGGACCTCCCGAAGAAGGACCGGCAGTGGATCCTCTTCACCGAGGAGCAGCCGAGCGTGCCGGTATACGCCGGCTACTCCATCGCCGAGGTGAAGCAGGCGATCCGGCGCAAGGAGCCCATCGACTACATGGGCACCTTCACCAGCGCGCGGCGCTACGTGATGCAGACCTTCGCCACGAGCCAGAGCGCCTCGATGCGGAAGCGCGTCGCGCAGTACATGGTGGCCAGCGACTGTCCGGTGTGCGGGGGCAAGCGGCTGCGCCGCGAGTCGCTGTCGGTGACCTTCGCGGGGCTGGACATCGCCGAGTTCTCGCGGCTGCCCCTCAGCCGGCTGGATGCCCTGCTGCGCACGGCGGCGGAAGGCGGGCCTCCGACGCACCGCCGGAAGGCGGAGGCGCATCCCGAGCAGGTCATCGCCGCGCAGCGCATCGCGCAGGACCTCGTCGCGCGCCTCGGCGTGCTGCTGGACCTCGGCCTCGGCTACCTCTCGCTGGAGCGCAGCACGCCGACGCTCTCGCCCGGCGAGCTGCAGCGGCTGCGGCTCGCGACGCAGGTGCGCTCCAACCTGTTCGGCGTGGTGTACGTGCTGGACGAGCCGTCGGCGGGGCTGCACCCCGCGGACACCGAGGCGCTGCTCGTCGCGCTGGACCGGCTCAAGGCGTCGGGGAACTCGCTGTTCGTGGTGGAGCACGAGCTCGACGTGATCCGGCGTGCCGACTGGATCGTGGACGTGGGGCCGGCGGCGGGCGAGCAGGGCGGCGAGGTGCTCTACAGCGGCCCCCCGCAGGGGCTGGCGACGGTGGAACGCTCGCAGACGGCGCGCCATCTATTTCCCGCCGCGCGGAGCTCCATGGTACTCGATCGGGTGCCTCGCGCGCCATCCGGGGTGCTGCGCCTGGAGGGGGTGAGGCGCAACAATCTCAACGGGCTCGACGTCGACTTCCCCCTCGGCGTGTTCACGAGCGTCACCGGCGTCTCGGGCTCCGGGAAGTCCAGCCTCGTGAGCCAGTCGCTCGTGGAGCTGGTGTCGAAGCACCTCGGCGTCGCGGTGCACGCCGAGGCGGAGGAGGGCGACGAGCACGAAGCCGACGCCGTTGGTGCAGTGGGCGGCCACATCGCGGCGGGGATGGACCAGATCCGCCGCCTCGTGCGCGTCGACCAGCGTCCGATCGGGCGCACCCCGCGCTCCAACCTCGCCACGTACACGGGGCTGTTCGACCACGTGCGCAAGCTGTTCGCGGCCACGAAGACCGCGCGCGCACGGCGCTACGACGCGGGACGCTTCTCGTTCAACGTCGCGAAGGGCCGCTGCGAGCACTGCGAGGGCGAGGGGTTCGTCTGCGTGGAGCTCCTGTTCCTGCCGAGCGTGTACGCGCCGTGTCCGGTGTGCGAGGGGACGCGATACAACGCGAAGACGCTGGAGATCACCTACCGCGACCGCACCATCGCCGACGTGCTGCGCATGACGGTGGACACTGCGTGGGAGTTCTTCGCCGACGAGCCGCACGTCCAGCGCTCGCTCGGCGTGCTGCGCGAGGTGGGGCTGGGCTACCTCCGGCTGGGTCAGCCGGCCACCGAGCTGTCCGGGGGCGAGGCGCAGCGCATCAAGCTGGCGTCGGAGCTTCAGCGCATGCAGCGCGGCAACACCCTCTACATCCTCGACGAGCCGACGACGGGCCTCCATCCCTCGGACGTGGAGAAGCTCGTCACGCAGCTCGACGGACTCGTGGCGGCCGGCAACACGGTGATCGTCGTGGAGCACGACATGCACGTCGTCGCGCACAGCGACCACGTCATCGACATCGGACCGGGCGCCGGCGACGAAGGGGGCGAGATCGTGGTGAGCGGACCACCGGCCCACGTGGCCCGCGCGAAGAGGAGCCGCACGGCGCCGTATCTCGCGCGGTACATGCAAGGACATAACGAGTAACGAGTAACGAGTAACGAGTAAGTCGAGGGGCGTCCCGGGCGGAGGTCATCCCACAGCCGCGCAGCGGATGTTGGGACCCTGCATCCCGATAGAGCGGCTGGCCTGTCCGCAGGCACGGTAGTTCCCAACGCGCGGTGCGCGCGGGATGACATCCGCCCCGGACGCCACGCTGTTCCTACTCGTTGCTCGTCACTCGTTTTTCTTCGCGATCTCCGCCGTCACCGCGTTGGTGAGCCGCGCCAGGTCGGCTGGCGCGAGGGCGATCTCCAGTCCACGACGGCCGGCGCTCACGAAGACCTCGGCCAGGGCGAGTGCGCTGGCGTCGATCACGGTGGGGAGTGCCTTTCGCTGGCCCAGCGGGCTGATGCCGCCGGCCACGTATCCGGAGGAGCGTTCGGCGGCGGCTGCATCGGCCATCGCGGCGCGGCGGGCGCCGAGTGCGCGGGCGGCGGCCTTGAGGTCGAGCTGGTGGCTCACCGGCACCAGTGCGACCGCGAGCGCACCGGGGCGCGGGGCCCCCTCCAGCGCGATGACGAGCGTCTTGAACACCGAACCGGGGCTCAGGCCAAGCGCCGCGGCGGCCTCCGGTCCGTAGGCGGGCGCGGACGGATCGTGCTCGTACGACAGCACGCGATGCGCGACCTTCGCGCGTTCGGCCGCGAGGATGGCGGGCGTCACGTGGAGACGGCGTGCCTCAGGCGAAGGACGCGAACCGCGGCGCGAGATCCGTGACGATGCGGCACTGGTCCGGTCAAACCCTCCAACTGCCCAGCGCCGGAGCTTCCCCTTCCCTCAGCGAGAACCGGCCGAGGGCATTGCTGACCGTCTCGTAGCACTCGCAGGAGGCGGCTTCGAGGCGGGCGCGGTCGAGCACGCGGATCGTGCCGCGGCGGGACTCGACGATGCCGGCCTTCTGCAGCACGCCGACGGCGGCGGTCGCGGAGGGCCGCCAGACGCCGAGCATGACGGCGAGGTAGGCGTGGGTGAGGCGGATCACCGGCGCGCGTTCCACGCGGTCGTGGGTCATGAGGAGCCAGCGCGCACACCGCTGCTCGATGCCGTGCAGACGATTGCAGGCGGCGGTCTGCGCAACCTGCGAGAGGTACTCGCAGGTGTAGAGGCTGAGCAGCCGATGGAGCGCCGGCCGGACGAGCACCTCGCGGGCGAGCAGTGGGGCGCTGATGCGGAGGGCGGGGCCGGGAACCTGGGCAAGGATCAGGTGCGGGCTGGCGGCGAGGCCCAGGAAGGTGGTCGGGCTGGCCATTCCCTCCAGCCCCACCGTGCCGATCTCGACGCCGTCGCCGTTCATCATCTCGCAGATGACGGAGAGGACGGCGCATTCCGGGAACCAGACGTGCTCGATCGGATCACCCGCCTTCGCGAGGATCTCCCCCTGCCGGAGCAGCACCGGTTCCGCACCGAGCGCGAACCAGTCGGCGTCGGCCGGTGCCTCGCGGGCGAGGATGCCCAGCAGCCGGTTGGGAGACGCGCCCGGCCGGTCCGGGCGCGCCGTCAGGCGGGCAGGCGCGAGCGGAACAAGTGTGTTGGACATGGCCCTGAGCGCCTCCGGGCGCTGCCGTGAGTGGGACACCCGAGGTGCAGGTGACAGCCAGCTACCGGCAGAGGAGGGCGCGGCGAGGTGCCGCGACGGCCGATGTCGAGAGGTGAGTGCCCGGCCGCGAGGCCGAGTCGTTCGGAGCGGTGGACCAGAGAGCATTTACCACACCGCAGTGAGGAGAACCGGCCTGATTGGGGGGCCGGAGATGCAGAAGACCCCGACGACACCCGCGTCGTGAGCGTGCCATGTCGGCGTCGACCTCGATCGGTGCTCGGGCTCCCAGACAGGCACGGAACGGCGCGACGGTGCACCGTCCCCGTCGTTCCTCACTGGCTGTCAGTCGCGGCGCCCATCACCCGCTGGAACTGCGCCGTGTCGGTGTACTGCTGGAATCCGGCGACCTTTCCGTCACGCACGGTCCAGCGATGCACGAACTGCGCGTCGAGCGGCTGTCCCGTGCCCTTGTACGTCCCGGCATATCGCCCGAACGCCACCACGTCGTCCCCATCGGCGAGGATCTGCTCGGAACGCACGCTGAAGCCATCCCATTCCGTCATCAGTCTCCCGAACACCCCCTCGCCCACGCGCTGCGGGCCAACGTAGGGGTTGCCTTCGGCGTACTTCCACCCCTCCGCCTCGTTCCAGCGGATGTCAGGGTGAAACGCGCCGAGCACGGTGCCGGCGTCGCCGCTGGCGAAGGCGGCGTAGAGCTTCCGGATCAGATCGCGGTTCGTCGACATTGGCGGTCCCGGGTAGGGGGTGTGCTGGCACGCGTGTTTCTGCCTCCGCGGACTGTCGCGATCTTGCCCCACGCGCCGCCTGTTCGCAAGTCGGTCTGCGGCCGACGACTCTCGCACTTCCGAGCCCGCATCGAGGAGCAGCCTCGGCGCGGTGGCCAGGGGCGGCACGCTCGCGACGTCGCGAGCATGCCCGGCCACGCAGCACATCCTTTTGCCGTGTTCCGTGAATGGCTCGCCGCTCTTCAGCGGGCTGGGGCAAAGCGAAAGGCCCACAACGGGTCAGCGTCGTGGGCCTTCGCTCTGATGTTCAGTTGCCCCTCCAGGGGTCGAACCTGGACTCTTCTGCTCCAGAGGCAGACGTGTTGCCAGTTACACCAAGGGGCATCGGGTCGTGCGCCTGCTCCACCACAACATAACAGCGACCGGCCATTCGTGCACGGGCAGGACGCAACTTCTGCCCCGCGAAGGCGACGGAGCCTGCTGATTCGCGGGAACCCTAGTAAAATAGCGGGAGTAGGAAGGTCGTTCAACCCCTCCCAAACCCCGCTGGAGCCGCTCCTGCCCAACCCCGATCGTGCCCGCCCGCGCCAGCGGACGGGTCTCCGCCCCGCGCTGCTCGTCGCCCTGCCCCTGCTCCTGGCCGGCTGCCGGGACACCTTCGCCGGATTCGGCGCCGGCCCCCGCGCCCGCGCCAGCGCGGAGCAGATGTTCGGCGCCCTGGGCGACCGGCATCTCGACCTCGCCCGAAACGCGCGGTACGAGTATTCCCACGCCCGTCTCGCGGGGGGCGCGCTGTCGCCGTCGAAGGTCTTCGACGACACGGCCGCCTGGACGTCGACGTCCGGTGCGGTGCGCCTGCTGGAGACGTTCGGCTCGGCCAGCGATGGCCGGTATCACATGTCGTCTCGCGCCATGGCTCCCGCCCCGGCGCGACCCGGCGACGGCCGCCACGCCACCACCCTGAGCCGGCTGTCGGACAACGAGTACCGCTGGGACACGGCCGTCGACTTCGCCCTCGGCAGCGTGCGCCCGTCGGACATCGCGGCGGTGATCACCCGCCTGCTGACGTCGGGCGAAGGCCATACGGAGCGCGACGCGCGCGCGCTGCTCGCCGCCTCCGCGCCGCGCACGTCGGCGGCCCTCGGCACCGCGTTCACCCTGGACACCCTGCGCCCGGTGCCGCTCGCCGACGGATCCACGGCGGTGACCGTGGGGATCAGCGTGCACTCGGACCAGCTTCGCCAGCGCTATCCGGCGTTCGGCGACTACGTGCGCCGCTACGCGGACCCGGCCCGGTACCGGCTTCTGGTGACCGACCGGGCCGGCGTCCCGTTCATCGAGGTGGTGGCACGCGACCGGTTCGTCACCATCCGGCTTCGGTCGCAGCACGGGCACCTGGTGCCGCTCGCGGGCCCGGCGCGGCCGATGCCCGACTCGCTCCTGCTGGTGGCGGACTTCACGGTGAAGGTGAAGATGTTCACCGTCGGCTTCCACGACCTGCAGATGGAGCTGGTGAACTCGGCACGCGACGATCAGGACCGGTCCTGGGTGGTGACGGCTCGGCGCGAGCCCGGGTGGAACCTGCCCTTCATCACCGCGCGCCTGCTCCGCGCGCCCCTCCGCCGGCCATTCGCCGGCGAGGGGGCGCTGTTCCGCATCGGGGTGCGCGCGGGCGAGGGGAGCCAGCCGACCGTGCTCTACCGCCAGGCGCGGCTGTACGTGCAGGAGAGCGCCATCCTGAGCTTCCTCAACTCGCTGAGCAGCACGGCGATGGAGGACCTGAACCCCACGGTGGAACGGGAACAGAACGCCTGGCTGCGCGAGGTGTTCCTGGGGCTGCGGGAGGATGCGCGGGCGGCGCTGGCGCCCTGACGGCGCGGCTGGTCCGCCTCCATGAGGACATGCCGCCCGACATGAGAATGGCCGAGCTCGCCATATAGCGAGCTCGGCCATTCTTGCTGGAACCGGTGCCTGATTCGGTCCAGCCGCCACCTTGGCCCGATCGGAACCGACGGACAAGCAAAACGCCGCAAGCTCTGATGAGCATCGCGGCGTTCAGGTCCTGCAGAGCTTCGGAGGGTCGACCATCCGAACGTGCCACGCGCGCCGTCATTGGAACTCTCCGTCCTACCGAACGGCGGCGGGCAACTATCCGGATTGGCTAAACTCGTGCCAATCGACCTTCTCAAAGATGGAGCTGAGGGGGATCGAACCCCTGACCTCGCCGTTGCGAACGGCGCGCTCTCCCAGCTGAGCTACAGCCCCGGGTGGCGTGGACGATTCGAGCAGTCGCGCCTCGAATTCCAGATGCCAGCATAGAAACGGCCCCGCTGCTGTGCGGGGCCGCCGTCACTGCCAACAATCTAGCCGGCCCCCGCCCACTGTCAACTGGACGAGCTCCCCGGGGAATGGTCACACGACCCGGAAACAGGTGGTTGGAACCGCTCTCCGGGGCGTGGCGTTCCGCACACATATGAAGCATCCCCTCGGATCTCCCTACGTTCGCGACCAGCTCTCGCTGCGCACGCTCCCGCTCAACGAGAAGCGCCTGCAGCCCGACGGCGACTACGTCCTGTACTGGATGCAGAGCACCCAGCGCCTCGAGGACAACTGGGCGTTGCGGCTCGCGATCGTGGAGGCGGACCGCATCGGCAAGCCGCTCCTGATCCACCAGGGGCTGGACCCCTCGTCCGAGCACGCGTCGGCGCGCTTCCATACCTTCATCATGCAGGGCGCCCGCGAGATCGCGCGCCGCGCGGACCGCCTCGGGCTCACGTATCGCTTCGCGCTCCGCCGCAGGCGAAACGACGACCGCCGAGTGCTGGACCGGCTCGCACGACGCGCGACGATCGTGGTGACGGACCTCTTTCCCACCGCGGGCGTGGCCGAACGCTCGCAGCGATTCGCGGACCGCGTGAACTGCCGGGTGCTCGCGGTAGACTCGGTCGGGGTGGTGCCCTCGGCCTCCTTCTACAAGGAGGAGTACGCGGCGCGTACGATCCGGCCCAAGCTCGCGAAGGTGATGGAGCACTCGCTGGAGCCGGTGGACGACCGTGCGCCGAAGCGCTCCTTCCCCACCTCGCTGCTCGCGTCGCTCGGCGTGGACTGGCTGGACATCGCGGGCTGCGACATCGAGGCGGAGGTGGCGCGGTGCGAGATCACGCATGGCGTGGGGGCGGTGTCCGCGGCGGGCGGGCTGACGTGCGCGCGCGTGCGGCTGCACGAGTTCGCGGCGGACGGGCTGCACGACTACGCCGAACGGCGGCGCCACCCGTCGGACACGGGCGGCTCCAGCCGCCTGTCGGCGTACCTGCACCACGGCATGATCTCCCCGCTCGAGGTGGTGAGCGCGGTGCGCGCCGCGGCGCCGGCGGCCCAGAGCGACGCCTTCCTGAACGAGATGCTCACCTGGCGTGAGCTGTCGCTCAACTTCTGCCTCCGCAACAAGGACTACGCCTCGCTCGCCGCGCTGCCCGACTGGGTGCAGCGCTCCATGCGCGCGCATGCGTCGGACACGCGCGAGGTGACCTACACGCTCGACGAGCTGGAGCGGGCCGCAACGCACGACCCGATCTGGAACGCCGGACAGCGCGAGCTGCTGGAGACCGGCCAGATGCACAACGTGGTGCGGATGCTCTGGGGCAAGTCGGTGATCACGTGGGCACCGACGTACGAGGAGGCGCTGCAGTGGCTGCTGTACCTCAACAACAAGTACGGCCTCGACGGTCGCGATCCCAACAGCTTTGCCGGGATCCAGTGGTGCTTCGGCAAGTTCGATCGCCCGTTCGCCTCGCGTCCGGTATGGGGGACGATCCGGCCGATGTCGCTGGAGCGCGCGCACGCGAAGTACGACGTCGGCGACTATCTGCAGCGGTGGGGCGAGCAGGAGATGCTGGTCTGAGGGCGAACTGACGGGCGGCCGGCGGCTACGCATCGAGGCGAGCGCGCAGCGCCTCGCCGCCCGTCTGTTATTCTTTTTTGATGCTTCCTTCTCCCGCCGATATCCTGGCCGCCGCGCAGCGCCTGCGTGGCGTGGTCGAGCGGACGCCGCTCACGCGTTCCACCGTCCTCTCGGCACTCGCCGGCACCGACGTCTTCCTGAAGCACGAGGAGCGACAGCGCACCGGGTCGTTCAAGCTGCGTGGCGCCTACAATGCCCTCGCGACGCTCTCGGCCGAGGCGCGCGAGCGTGGCGTGGTGGCGTCCTCCGCCGGCAACCACGGGCTCGGCGTCGCCCATGCCGCGCGCGCGCTCGGCATCCGTGCCACGCTGTTCGTGCCCGCCACCGCGCCCGCCGTGAAACGCGAAGGCATCATCGCCCTTGGTGCGGAGGTGGATGCCTCCTTCGCGGACTACGACGCTGCCCATCACGCCGCCGAGGCGTTCGCGCGGGCGCAGCGCCGCACCTTCGTGAATCCGTGCGCCGGCGAGCCGCTGCTCGCCGGCCAGGGCACGGTGGCGCTCGAGATCCTCGAGGAGCTGCCCGCGCTGGGCACGATCGTCGTCCCGGTGGGGGGCGGCGGGCTGGTGGGGGGCATGGCCGCGCTGCTGCGGGCCGTGGCGCCGTCGGCACACATCATCGGCGCCCAGAGCGACCAGACGGATGCCATGGCGCGCTCGCTTCAGGCGGGCTGCCGCGTGGACGTGCCGGTGCCGCCGACGCTCGCCGACGGCCTCGCGGGCCAGATCGACGACGTGGGCTATGCGATCGGGCGTGTCGCGATCGACGAGATGGTCACGGTGAGCGAGGCGGAGATCGCCGCGGCGATCGCGTGGCTCGCGCGCGAGGAGGGGGCGC
>JAQBPZ010000240.1 GCA_028287225.1 Gemmatimonadota bacterium | reverse complement strand
CCCCACCACCATGAGCATGGTGCTGGGCGCGCGGAAGAACTTCGTTCCCGGCACGAGGGCGTAGACGAGCTGGTAGAAGGGCGTGTTGCCGCCCAGGGCCCAGAGCAGCGAGATGATCAGCGTGCCGATCCAGAAGCGCCGGAACGCGCGGCGCGTGGTACCGCCGAACGACGCGCTCACGAGCACCAGCACCGCCGCGCCGAGGTACTCGCTGTGGAGATGGATGCCGTTGCGCCCCCAGTAGCGGCTCAGCAAGCCGCTGAACTGCGGCAGGTAGGTGTTGATCAGCTCCTCGAAGGGGAGCGAGAAGCTCGTCGCGTACTCGTAGCCCTTGCCCCCGGCGCGTGGGGAGAAGGGGATGAACTCGATGGCCGGCAGGTACTGCACGGCGCCCATCGCGAAGCCGAGCACGACGCTCGCGGTGGCGAGGCCGAGCCGGACGAGGGCCGTGCGGCGGTCGAGGCGCGTGCCGTCCTCGGCGGGACCGAAGGCAAGGAGCAGCGCGAAGGCGCCGCAGACCAGCAGCATGTACTGGAGCAGCTGCGGGTGCGGGCTGAGCACCGCCAGGCCGATCGTCAGCGCGAGCCCGCCCCACGCCCACAGGCGTCCGTCGCGCACGCCGCGCACGAGCATCCAGAGCGCGAGCGGCATGAGCGCGCTCACGAAGAGCTTGCCGTCGTGACCCGGCGAGACGAGGCCGGCGACGACCCCGCTCATCATGAACGCGATGCCGCCGACCAGCGCCGGGTAGAAGCGAAGCCCCCACGCGCGGAGGAATCCGTAGGTGAAGCAGCCCGCGAGGAACAGGTGCAGCACGAAGCCCCAGGTCATGCCGACGTCCGTCGGCAGGAGCTGGCGCAGCAGCGCGGTGGGATAGAAGATGTCGCCGACGCCCATCGCGGCGATGTAGGGCATGCCGCCGAACAGGTACGGATTCCACTGGGGGATCCCCTGCCCCGCCTTGAGCGCCTGCCCGGCGAAGTCGCGCACGGGGAAGCCACCGATGTACTGGTCGCTGCGGGGGTTCACGAGGAACCCGCCGGTGAGCGCCGGCCAGGCGAGGGTCAGCGTGCAGAACGCGTAGGTGAGCGCGGCCCACAGCGCCGCGAGCCGGGGGGCCTCGAGCTCGGCGGGCGCTGCGGACCCAGCGGGACTACGGGAGGAAGACGTCATCCAGAGGTGAGGACGGCGTGAGGCTCGCGCACCGGCGGCGCGCCATGGCGACGAGGTCGCCGGAGCGGATGAAAGGTGACCGGATGGCGGGCGCGACGCCAGTGATCGTGCACACGTTCAGTGCTGTGGTCCCGCGGCCGCACGGTAGAGCGCCGCATAGCGCGCCGCGACGGCGCGCGCGCCGAAGCTGGAGAGCGCGTGCGCTCGTCCGGCCACCCCCATGCTGGTGCGCAGGGCATCGTCGGCGAGGAGGCGGTCCAGGGCCGCCGCGAGCGCGCGCTCATCGCCGGGCGGAACGAGGAGGCCGGTCCGCTCGTGCAGCACGACGTCCGGCACCCCCCCCGACTCGAAGGCCACCACCGGCGTCTCGCTGAGCAGCGATTCCACCGCGGTGAGGCCGAGCCCTTCGTCGAGCGCCGAAATGACGTGGATGGCCGCGCGACGATACTCGGCGGCGAGCTCCGGCTGCGTCAGCAGGGGGAGCCAGGTGATGCGCTCGGCCAGGCCTAGCGAGTCGGCGAGCGCCCGCAGGTGCGCGTCGTCCACGCGCCCCGCGCCCACGACGGTGAGGCGCGGGCGCGCGCGCATCATGGACATCGCGCGCAGCAGGCGGTCGAGCCCCTTCTGCGGCGAGAGCTTCCCGACGAACAGCAGCTGGCCGGCGTCGCGCGAGTCGTCGGCGAAGAACAGATCCGCCAGTACCGGCATGGGCGCGACCGTCACCGCGAGGTCGCCGGCGAGATCGCGCGCGCCACGGGCCAGCCAGCTCGAGACGGCCGTCATTGCCGCGCTGTGACGCACGACCCCGCGAAAGAGCCTTCGCGCGAGGCCGGAGCCAACGGCGAGGCGGATATCCGAGCCATGCAGGGTGACGACGTAGGGAGTGCCGGCGATGCGGCGCAGCGCACGCGCCACGAGGCCTCCGGGAAACCACCAGTGGGCATGCAGCACGCGGGCGCCCTCCGCGGAGCGCACGCGACGCGCGGCGCGGAGTCCGGCGGCGAGGAAGGCGACGAGCACGAGCTTGCCCCGGAGCCCGCCCTGGACCTGTGCGCTCATCGTCCCGGTGTATGCCAACGTCTCCATGCGCTCGGGGGCATAGCGGAAGCGATGGACGGGGATGCCGTCCAGGCGCTCGAAGCGCGGGAGGCCGGCCGCCGCTGGCGCGACCACGCTCACGTCGACCCCCTCGCTGCGCAGCGCGACGGCGAGGTTGTGCACGAACGAGCCGACGGGGTCGCCCAGGTAGCGCGGGTATGCGTGCGCGAGGAACAGGACGCGCAGCCGCTCCACCTCACCCATTCGCGAGCGCCTCGGCGGCAGGCACCAGCACGATGGCGGGGTCCGTCTCGTTGAGCGAGATGCGGCCGTCGGGGCCGACGCTGGTGGCACGGACGCGGCGGCGCATCCGGCGCCATGCCACGAGCTCACCGAGGGGCGCCACGTGGGCGCCCAGCTCCACGATGCCGGCAACCAGCCTGGCGTACGCCGCCGGGGCGCCGGGAAAGCCGAGCGCGGGGGTGAGGTTGGGGTGCCAGATGCCGACGAACATCCCCTGCACCGCCCGGCACCGGTCGGCGAGCACCAGCGCATCGTCGATCCACGCGTCCGGCGCCTCGATGCCGCGGTACTTGCTCAGGGCCCGGTCCATCCAGCAGAAGGGCGCCTCATCGAGCGGGAGCACGGCGTCGTGCGCCGCGTTCCAGCACGGCACCACGTCCGCGACGCCGAGCCGGAACCCGTTGCGGTCGGGGAAGCCGGCGGTGGAGTCGTACGCGAAGCCGGCGCGAGCCATCTCGGCGGGCGTGGTGGCGGCATGCAGCCGCAGGTAGTGCTGACGCACGCCAGCCGCCTCCGTGCTCGCCAGCGCCGCGAGGCGGGCGCGCTGCAGCGCGAACTGCGCCGGATCGTCGCTCGTCGCGAAGCTGCCGTGCAGCCCGATCTCGTGGCCCTCGTCCGCGATCGCGCCGAGGATGCGCCGGGCGAGCGCGCCCTCGGGACGGTACGTGAGATCTCCCGCGCGCGCCGTGGCCAGAGTCGGCGTGCCGGTGAGGATGAACCAGCTCGAGCGCACGCCATGCGCGCGCTCGGTGCGGAGCACTTCGTCCACGCCGCGCCAGACCACGTCGCGCCCGCCGGTGGCGATGGCGGCACGCACCACCGCGAGCGCGCGCCGCAGCTCGCCCTTGCGCGCCAGCTCGGCGAGCCGCAGCGCGGTGAACGCGGGCCACCACTCCACGACGTCGAGGTCGTGCGTGAGGGCGGCGGCCCAGCGCCGTCCGTCGGGCCATGGGGCGATGAACAACGCCCGCCGCCGGCCGGCAGCGCGTGCGACGGCGGCCGCGAGACGGCGTGCGAAGGCGGATACCACCGGATCCCGCTCGAGATCTCCGCCCTCCCGCACGAGGGCATTCTCGCTGGCGGGAATGCGCCCGAACCGATCGACGGCGCCCGACCGCTGCTCGGCGACGCCGCCGGCGACGTCGCGCACCACGGCGAGCGCGCGCCGGTCGAGCAGCACCTCGCCGTCGCCCACGAGCAGCCATTCGTCGCCACGCAGGGCGCCGACGCCGAGGGCGTCGCTCGCAGCAGAACCGACGATGCGCAGCTGCACGTCGTCCGCGTCCGGCCTCGGCATGTTCGTGCGCAGCACGCACGACAGGTCGAGCAGCAGGTCGAGCGCGAAGCGCTCTCCCGTGTCGAGTGGCGCGTCGTGCAGAGCGAGGGGTGCGAGTGCGAGCACGGCGAGGGGAGGAGGTCGCGAGGGTGCAGCACGCCCGGCGGGCGTCCGTGCGGGCGTGCGGGTGAGAATATACGAGGCTTGACGCACCCCCCGCACACCGGCACTCTACGGCGTGCACACGATGATCCGCAAGAAACGACTGCCGCTCGCGCACCTCGCGCTCTACGGCTGGCTCCCGAGCCCCATCAAGATCTGGGCGTACCGCACCTTTCGCGGCTACCGGATCGGCAAGGGGGCGACGCTCGCGTTCGGGGCCATCGTCCTGGGCGAGGAGGTGGACATCGCGGACGGTGTGGAGATCGGGCTGCTGGCGATGGTGATCGGGCGGTCGATCCGCATCGGGCGCTTCTCGAGCATCGGCACGATGAGCTACGTGGCGTGCGAGCGGATCCAGATCGGCGAGGATGCGCGCATCCGCGAGCAGGTGTTCGTTGGCGGCCCGTCGCTTCCGGAGTCCAGCTTCACGCTTGGCAGCCGCACGATCATCCTCCAGATGGCGTCGATCAACCCCACGAAGCCGGTGACCATCGGCGACGACACCGGCATCGGCGGGCACTGCCTGATCTTCACGCACGGCTCGTGGCTCAACGCGATGGACGGCTACCCGGTGACGTACGAGCCGGTGACGCTCGGCAACAGCGTCTGGCTGCCCTGGCGCGTGTTCATCATGCCCGGCACGACGATCGGCGACGGCAGCGTGATCGGCGCGAACTCGCTCGTGCAGGGGACGATTCCCCCGTCCAGCCTCGCGGTGGGCAGTCCGGCGAAGGTGATCCGCTCCGCGCCGGACTTTCCCACGGTGCCCACGGAGGCCGAGCGCGCGGAGATGGTGGCGCGCATGGTGGCGGAGTTCGAGCGATACGCGACGTACGAGCACGCAAGCATCGACGTGCGTGGCGACTACCGCGCGTACACGATGTCCGGTCGAGGCACCTGGGGGCTGCTGTGGCGGCGGACGCCGGGCAATGCGCTCGCGGCGGCGCGGGGCGATACGGTGCTGACCGAGGTCGCGCTCACCGAGGGGGAGCGCAGCACGCTGCGCGCCGGCGGAGTGCACTGGCTGGACCTGGCAGGACGGAGCCGGTCGGTGGGGGGCTCGCCGCTCACGGAGGAGGTGGCGACGTTCATCGGGCGCTACGGGATCAGGCTTCCACGGGACGGGTGACCGATGGGTGATCCCCGGACAGCGCGCATGACGTGTCCCAGGTGCAGCTCGATGATGGAGCTGGGGCACATGCCGGATACCACGGAGCGCGGCCTGGTGCAGTCGCGCTGGACGCCCGGGGCGCCCGAGGAGGTGCGTTTCCTGGGAATGAGCGCCGGGATCAAGCCGAAGGAGTCGGTCCCCGTCACGGCGTACCGCTGCAGCAAGTGTGGGTACCTCGAGCTCTACGCATCGCCTGCGTGAGCATCGTTCGTCGGCGCCACGGGGGCTGGGCCGTCGGGGGGGTACCGAATGACTGCGAATCGACAGCGCGAATGACTGCGATGCGAAACGTCGGGCGAGCCACGAGCGGACTGTCAGGCGCAGATCACAAAATCAGGATCCCGTCGTGTTTTGTGACAGCGCTAACCGGGCGTGATCGCGCCGCCCGAAGGCTCTCATCGCACGCATTCGCGCTGTCGATTCGCAGTCATTCAGTACCCCCTGACGGCCCAGCCCCCGTGGCGAAAGATCAGGATGCTCGAGTGTCGTAGCCTGCGCCGGGCGCCATGATGCGAGGCGAGACTACGCCACCCGGTCGCGCCTGCGTGCCGAGGCGATGCCGATGGCGACCAGGCTCGGGGCCATCTCCATCACCGTGCGCCAGGCGCGGACGAAGAGGGCCAGCACGATCGCCTCGGGCGTGGTGGCGACGCCAAGCTGGGGGGCGAGCAGGACGATGACCGGTTCGGTCACTCCGATGCCCGCTGGCATGGGGTTGAAGAGGCCGACGAGGTACGAGAAGGTGTAGAGCGTGATGCAGCCGACCACGCTCCGCGCGGTGTCGCCGGGCAGGATGGCGCGGGCGAGCACCCAGAAGGCCACGCCGTAGGCGATCCAGGCCACGGCTGTACCGACGCCGGCAACCATCGCCGCGGCGAGCGAGATCCGCGGCATCTCGATGACACGACCGGTGAGACGCGAGATGATCCGCGCCACCCGCGGCAGGAGCCACGGGCTGGCGAGCAGCCCCACGACGCCCACCACCACGATGCCGAGGGCGCGCGGGCTCAGCGCCGGTGCGGCCTGCGGGCCCACCGCGAGCAGCGCGAGGCCGCCGAGGCAGACGGCGAGACCGGTCAGGATGTTCGCGATCGTCACGATGGCGGAGGCCGCGGTGGAGATTGCGACTCCGACGCCGCGCTCCCTGGCCATGGCGCCCATGAGCCCGAGCTGCCATCCCGCCCCGGGCAGGTATCGGGCGAGGTTGGAGCCGAACCAGATGATGGCCGCCTCGCCGAAGGGCAGCCATCCCCCGACCGCGCCGAGGGTGCGCCGCCAGCTCTCGATGAGGAGGAGGTACGCGGCGAGCGTGATCAGCGACGCGACCGCCACCAGGCCCCACCGGGGCTCCGTGGAGCGCACGGCGGCCACGATGTCGGGCACGCGGCCGCGCAGGGTCCAGAGGGCGGCGGAGACGAGCGCCAGCACCAGCAGCCAGCGCAGCACCCGCAGGAGGGAGCGCGGAATGGTCAAGCGGTGACGCGAAAGGGAGGACAGCGGAACCGGAAGGCTACTCGCCGCGGATCTTGAGCTCGTCGAGCTGGCGCCGCAGCTCGCGGACTTCGGCGCGCTGGCCGGCGATCTGCTCGCCCAGCAATCCCGTGGCGAAGAAGACGCTGCCGAGCAGGAGGCAGGTCTCCACGAGCGTGAGCAGCGGGCGGTAGCCCACGCCGCCGATGACGCGGTAGAGGATGGCGACGATGCCCGTGATGAAGCCGAGCAGGAACAGCCCTGCCCCGAGCATGCCGAAGAGCAGCAGCGGCTTCTTGCCGAAGCGGAGCTCGAACCACACCGACAGCATGTCCAGCACGCCCACGGGAATGCGCGAGAGGCCGAACTTGGACTTCCCCGCGTGCCGCGGATAGAGGGGCACCGGGATCTCCTTGACGGTGAACCCCTGCGCCGCGGCGATGACGATCATGTACCGGTGCCAGTCGGGGCGCACGGGCAGCCCGTCCATGATCTCGCGACGGTAGGCCTTCACCGAGTTCAGGTCCTTGACCGGCACGTGGAAGAGCGTCCGGCTCAGGCGGTTGTAGATGCCCGAGACGAACGCCTTCTCGTACTTCCCTTCCTTGAACCCCGTGACCATGTCCGCCTCGTCCCGCAGGATGGGGGCGACGAGCCGCGGGATGTCCTCCGGCTTGAACTGGAGGTCGGCGGGATAGAACACGAGCACTGGTCCGGTGCTGCTGAGGTATCCGGTGCGCAGCGCGTCGGCGATGCCGCGCTTGGCGCGATGCCGCACGGGGCGGAGGAACGGGTGGCGGGTGCGAAGCTGCTGGAGCACGGCCCAGGTGTCGTCCACGGAGCCGTCGTCGATGACGACCACCTCGAACTCGATGTCCGGGGTGGCCGCGAACGTCTCGGCAGCGAGCTGCATGAAGAGCGGCAGGTTCTCGGCCTCGTCCTTGGCGGGGACGAGGACCGAGACATCCACGGCGCGCACCGCATCGGTAGCACGGCGCGGCGTGAAGGAGGTGAGCGTGCCGCCGCGGTCGTCCGCCATCAGACGCGCTTGCGCATGCGGGCCGAGAGCACCCCGAGCTGGTCACGGTACTTGGCCACCGTGCGCCGCGCGATCTGCACGCCGGACTCCTTCAGGATGTTGACGATCGCCTGGTCGGTGAGCGGATGCTTGGAATCCTCGTCGGCGACGAGCTTCTGGATCTGCGCCTTGATGCCGCGCGCCGACACGTCCTCGCCATCGGTGGTGGAGAGGCCGCTGCTGAAGAAGAACTTGAGGGGGAGCACGCCGCGCGGCGTCTGCACGAACTTCTCGTTCGTCACGCGGCTCACCGTGCTCTCGTGCATGCTGATGACCTCTGCCACCTCACGTAACGTGAGAGGCTTGAGGAACTGCACGCCCTTCTCGAAGAACTCGCGCTGCCGCTCGACGATGTAGTTCATGACCTTGAGCATCGTCTGCCGGCGCTGCTCGATCGCCTGGATCATCCAGTTGGCCGAGTTGAGCTTGTTGGAGATGAACTCCTTGTTCTCGCCGTCGAACTTCTTCTTGTCGCGGGCGATCTCCTGGTACGCCTTGCTGAGCTTGAGGCGCGGGAGGTTCGCGTCGTTCAGGAAGACGTGATACTTGCCGTCGATCTTGTCGACGATCAGGTCCGGGATGATGTAGTTGTCGCTGGCATCGCTGTACACGAGGCCCGGCTTGGGATCGAGCTTCGCAATCTCGTCCGCGGCGCGCTGCACGTCGGCGGGGCTGATGCCGAAGCGCTTGGAGATCTCGCTCCAGCGGTGGGCGATCAGCTCGTCGAAGCAGTCCCGCACGAGCCGGAACGGCACCGAGTGCTCCAGGCCCGCCTCGCGAAGCTGGAGCATGAGGCACTCGCGCAGGTCGCGCGCGCCGACGCCCGGCGGGTCCAGGCTCTGGATCACGCCGAGCATGTCCTCCGCCTCGGAGATCGTGTAGGGCACGAGATCCGAGACGTCGCGCTCGGATTCCTCGATGACCTTCTGCACGCTCTCGTTGACGCCCTCGACGATCTTGTCGAGGCCGCAGGCGAGGTAGCCGTCCTCGTTGATGTTGCCGATGAACTCCTCGGCCAGGTACATCTGGCGGCCGTTGAGGTCCAGCAGGGTGACCTGATCCCTCAGGTGGTCCGCGAGGTCGCGCGAGTCCACCGTGACCGGCTCGTAGTATTCGCGCTCCTCGTGCTCCTCGCGGCGCCCGCCCGCGTCGAAGCCGTCGAGCAGGATCTCCTCCCAGTCGATCTCGCCCTTCTCCTCCTTCTCGGCCTCCGTCTCCGGATTCTGCTCCTCCTGCTGGGCAGCGTCGCCGTCCACCTCGTCCTCTTCCTCGTCCTCGACCATGTCGAGGAAGGGGTTGTTGAGGAGCTCCTGCTTGAGGTGGTTCTGGAGGTCGAGCAGGGGCATGTAAAGCAGGTCCATCGCCTGGTACAGGCGTGGATTGATCTTCAGCTCCTGCTTGAGCTGGGTGTGCTGTCCGAGGCCGGGCCTCATGCGATGTCTCCCTGCGACTCGGTGGCGAAGCGGGCGCGGAGGCGCGCCGTGAGGGTGGGGCCAAGGTAGATGCGCGCGACCTCGTCGTCGAAGACGAGCTCGCGCACCGTGCCGCCGACCTTCACCTGCCCGTCGAACATGATGTAGGCTCGATCCACGATATCCAGGGTCTGTTCCACGTTATGGTCGCTGATCAGGACACCGATGCCGCGGTGGCGCAGTCCGGCCACGATGGACTGGATGTCGTGCACCGCGATCGGGTCCACGCCCGCGAACGGCTCGTCCAGCATCATGAACTTGGGCTCCGTCACCAGCGCCCGGGTGATCTCGAGGCGCCGTCGCTCTCCACCGGAGAGCTGGAACGCCTTGCTGTGCCGCAGCCGCTTGATGCTCAGCTCATCCAGCAGCTTCTCCAGGCGGAGCGCGCGCTCCGCCCGCGACAGCGGCAGGGTCTCCAGGATGGCGACGATGTTGTCCTCCACCGAGAGCTTCCGGAAGATGGAGGGCTCCTGCGAAAGATAGCCGATTCCCTTGCGGGACCGCTGGTACATGGGCATGTCGGTGATGTCCACGCCGTCCAGGGTGATGCCGCCGGCGTCCGGCTGGATCAGCCCCGCGATCATGTAGAAGGTCGTCGTCTTGCCCGCGCCGTTGGGGCCGAGCAGGCCGACGATCTCGCCCTGGCGAAGGGTGATCTTCACGTCGTTCACGACGCGCCGGCGGCGGTAGATCTTCACCAGCCCCTCGGCGGTGAGCTCGCTCACCGGGCCCGGCGGGGCGGCGTGCGTCCCGTTGGCGCCCGGCTCGCGCGGCGTGCCCAGGACGCCGTGCTCACCGGTGTGGCGCAGCGCCTCCGCGACGTCCTCCCGGGTGCCGGCGATGCGGCTCCAGACCTCCGAGGAGAACTGGAGCTGCGTGCCCGGCTCCGGAGGCATGTCGTCGGGCAGCCGGACGATGCCGTCGGCGAGCAGGCGCGGGACCACCGACGCGGCGAGGTAGCTGCGCACCTGGTCCATGCTGAGCTCTCCAGCCTCCTTCACCGCGTCGCGTCCCGCGGCGCTCTGGCCGGCCAGGTAGTCGTTGCGGGTGCCCACCGCGATCTCGTTGAACGTCGCTCGTCCCTCGGCGTCGGCGGCGCGGACGAAGGCGTGCAGCGCGAGCGCGATGGAGCGCTCGCCGCGCGCCAGCTCGTCGACGAAGGCCCGGAGCGAACCGGGCGCTGGCGTCTCGCTCATGGGCGCCTCGTGGGCGGCGCGGAGGTGGGCGGCAGGGCGACGGGCGTGGACGCCGGTGCGCGTACCGGGGTGGTCGGTGGCGTGCCCGGCCGCTGTCCGGAAGCACCGGACGCGGCCGCAGCACCAGCACCAGCCCCGGCGGCCGCAGACGCCCGCACGGGACGCAGCACCGAACAGCGGTACATCGAGTCGGTGGGCTCGGCCACGACGCCGCGCGCCAGGTCGCGGTCCACGATGTGGACGCTGTCCACCACGCCCGCCCTGAACTGCACGTCGATCACCCGGCCGCGCGCATAGATCTGCGTCGGGGCGCAGATCGTCGTGTCGCTCGACGCCACGCTCCGCAGGGAGGTCGCGTTCCCGAGGGCGTGGAGCTGGCGGATGCGCGGACGGGTCACCGTGTCGCGCGCGGGGATGGAGTCGAAGATGGCGATGATCGTGTCGCCGGTGAGCCGGTCCCGGTCCTTGGCCACGAACTTCGTGGTGTCCGGCATCCCCTCCGCCGATGCGTTGCGGATGGCGCGCAGCTCGCGGACGCGCTGGCCCGGCAGCAGGACGTCGATGGAGTCGGCGACCACGGACTGCGTGGGGGAGGTGGCGTAGGCCCGGCTCCGCCCCCACACGATGGCGCGCTGGAGCAGATCGTCCGTGACGCGCATGTCGATGGTGTCGGACTTGAGGTTGAGGTCCTCGCTCTGTGCCTCGGCCTTCGACTTGGCGAGCACCTGCTCCAGCTTCCGCCGGCGCGTGATCAGGTCGATCGTCTCGCCGACGAGGGTGAAGGGGCGCCCCCTCGTCCCGACGATCCGCGGGCTCCGCATGATCCGGAGCAGGCCCGAGCCGGCGTCTCCATAGATGGAGTCGCCGGTGGCCGTGAGCTGCGGGCGAACCACGATCACGCTGCCCTGGGCGGACACCACGCTGTCGCCGATCAGCCAGACGGTGTTGCCGGTGACCTTCACCGGGGGCTGCGCGCGGCCCTGCGCGTCGCGCTCGACCAGGTTGATCGTGGGGCGACCGATGGCGGTGGCGAGCTGCCGCGGACGGATGCGCGGCACGGCGCGGAGGAACTCGAGCTGCGGGCCCTCGATGGTGGAGCCCGAGGGCAGCCGCGCATCGACGTTCTGGACCGCGAGCACCCGCTCGTCCGTCTCGAAGTAGGTGAGCAGGTTGGACTTCAGCCGGAGTCGCGGTTCCGTGTAGGTCGCGCGCCCGATCAGCACGGTGCGGCTCTCGTCTCCGTAGTACTCGAGACTATCCGCGGTGATGACGAGACCCTTGGACCTGCAGGTACCCGTGACGCCTCCGCCCGCGAAGATGTTGTAGTTGCCGGTGGGCAGCTTGTTCAACGACAGCGGACGATTGGGCGCGGCAAAGTTGTAGGCGCACCGTCCCGTGCGCGGCGACTGCGCCATGGCGGTCGCAGGGACGGCGACCAGCACGCCCAGTGCGGCCAGAAGAATCTTGCCGTTCATTGCACTGGAAGCTGGAAGGAGTTGCTTCGGCCGGCGCCGCCCTTGAGGATCGTGACGTGGTTCAGCTGCGGGTCCGCGCGAAAACCGATGCCCGAGACGACGCTGCCATCCTGCTGCACCGCGGTGAACGCGCTGTCACTCGACACTTCATTCGCCGCCTGGTTGTACCGCAGGTGGGGCGACGTGAGCTTCCGGCCGCTGGTGGTCGTGACCGTCGCATGGCCGAAGCCTTCGAGCACCTGCTGGCTGGTGCTGTACCGGCCCCGATCGGCGCTCAGCACCCCGTCCTTGGCGCCGCTGGGGGTATTGAACGTGGCGCGCACCTTCCGCAGCTCGAAGCGCGTGCTGTTGTCGAACACGTAGGCGGAGTCGGCGAAGAGCTCGCCACGCATCACGCCCTGGTTGGTGAGCAGCGTGCGCACGCCGAGCATCACCTGCTCGGCGCTGTCGGCGAGCGAGGTCTGCGCGAGCGTGGGCGGGGTGCTGCCCTTGCTGCCGCACGCCGCCGCCGCCACGAGCGCCGCGCCCACGACCGCGAGCCGCACGGCGGCCATCACGCGACCCTCGCGCGCAGCAGATCGTGCAGGTGCACGACGCCGGCGACGCGGCCGTCGTCGTGCAGCACCGGCATCGCCATGATGCCGTGCGTCTCCATGCGGAACGCGACGGCGCTCGCGAGCTCGCCGGCCTGCGCGGTGCGCGGGGCGCGGGTCATGATCTGCTCCACCGGCTGCGCCAGCACGTTCGCGTCATGTTCCATGAGTCGGGTGAGGTCTCCAGCGGTGAGCAGCCCGAGCAGCTTCCGCGCATCGTCCACCACGAGCGCGATGCCACGCTGCTCGGCCAGCACCACCACCGCCTGGCGCACGGTCGCCGCCGGCGGGAGGATCGGCAGCGGGTCGCCGAGCATCACCTCGTCCACCCGCGTGATGAGCCGGCGGCCGAGCGCCCCCCCGGGATGCAGCCGCGCGAAGTCCTCGCGGCGGAACCCCTTGTGCTCCAGCAGCGCCACCGCGAGCGCGTCGCCCAGCGCGAGCGCCGCCGTGGTGCTCGTGGTGGGCGCCAGGTCGTGCGGGCACGCCTCCTCGCGCACCCACGCATCGAGCGCGACGTCGCACAGCCGCGACAGGGCGGAGGTGCGCTCGCCGGCGATCGCGATGGTCCGTACCCCCAGCCCCTGCAGTTGTTCGAGCAGCACGAGCATCTCGTCCGACTCGCCCGACTTGGACAGCAGGATCGCGACGTCGCCCGTCCCGACGATGCCGAGGTCGCCGTGTGCGCTCTCCACCGGGTGGAGGAAGTACGCGGGCGTGCCGGTGGAGGTGAGCGTCGCGGCGATCTTCCGGCCGATCAGCCCGGACTTGCCGACGCCGGCGACGATGACGCGCCCGGTCGCCTCCGCGATGAGGGCCACGGCGCGCGCGAACGACGCGTCGAGCCGCTCCTCCACCGTGGCGAGGGCCTCGCGCTCCAGGCGCACGACGCGGCGGCCCCGCTCGATGATCTGCTCCGGGGTCATCACGACCGTTCCACCAGGGGAAGCGAGCGCTCCGCGACGTAGCGTTCCGTGACGGACACCCACTCGCCGCGCGCCTTGAGCAGCTCCTCCGCGAACTCGCGCACCGCCCCTGCTCCGCCGCTGCGGGTGAGCTGCATCGCGCAGGCCGCGCGCACCTCGGGCACCGCGTTGCCGACGGCGACCGGGAGCCCCACCAGCCGCAGCACCGCCATGTCCGGGAAGTCGTCGCCGATGAAGGCGGCCTCGGAGGGGGCGATCCCGTGGCGGTCGAGCATCGCCAAAAAGGCGGGGAGCTTCTGCGCGTTCGGGTCCTGCGCGAGATCCTCGATGCCCAGCTCCGCGGCCCGCAGGCGCACGCTCTCGGAGACGCGGCCCGTGATGATCGCGCAGCGGATGCCGGCCTTCTGCATGAGGTAGATGCCGAGGCCGTCCTGGATGTCGTAGCGCTTGAGCTCCACGGGCTGGCCGTCGGCCGCGCCGAGGTAGATCCCGCCATCCGTGAGCACGCCGTCCACGTCGAGCCCCACGAAGCGGATCGTGCGGGCGAGCGTCGGATGGATCATGCGCGGGCCCGCGCCCAGACGTCCACGGCTCGCAGGATCAGGTCGTCGAGCAGGTGGAGCGGCATCATGTTCGGCCCGTCGCTCGGCGCGTGCGCGGGATCGGGGTGCGTCTCCATGAACAGCCCGTCCACGCCCACGGCGCACGCCGCCATGGTGAGCGGCGGGATGAACTCGCGCGCGCCGCCGCTGGTGCCGCCTTCGCCGCGGCCGGGCTGCTGCACGCTGTGCGTCGCGTCGAAGATCACCGGGGCGTCGCACGCCTCGCGCATGCGCGAGAAGCCGCGGTAGTCGACGACCAGGTCGCCGTACCCGAAAAAGGTGCCGCGCTCGGTGGCGGCCACTTCGGCGGCCATGGGATCCCGGCTGCCCGAGGAGCCGGCGAAGCCGGCGCGCACCTTCTCCAGGGCGCCCCGCATGCCCTCCGGGTGCATCCACTGCCCCTTCTTCACGTTCACGGGCCTTCCCGTGGCGCCGGCGGCCACCAGCAGGTCCGTCTGCCGGCAGAGGAAGGCGGGGATCTGCAGGACGTCCACCACCTGGCCGGCCGGCGCGCACTGCTCGGGCAGGTGCACGTCGGTGAGGATGGGCAGGCCGCTGGCGCGCTTCACGCGATCGAGGGCCGCGAGGCCCTCGTCCAGCCCGGGACCGCGCGTGGCGCCGGCGTTGGACCGGTTGGCCTTGTCGAAGCTGGCCTTGTAGATGATGCCGCCCGGGACGCGATCGGCGAGGCGCGCCAGATGCTCGGCGACGCGCAGGTTGAGCGCGTCGTCTTCCAGCTGGCAGGGCCCCGCGATGAGGAAGAGCGCGTCGCGCCGGAAGTGGACCGCCATCAGACCTGGGCCGCCTGGCGTTCGGCGCGCGGCGCCGCGGGTGCTGCCTCGCCGCGGCTGCGGGCGGCCGCGGCCGCGATGAATCCCGAGAACAGCGGGTGCGGGCGCGTGGGGCGCGACTGGAGCTCCGGATGGAACTGGCACCCGATGAAGAACGGGTGATCGGGAAGCTCCACGACCTCCACGAGCTGTCCGTCCGGCGAGAGCCCGCTCAGGCCGAGGCCGTGCTGCGTGAAGAGGTCGCGGTAGGCGTTGGACACCTCGTAGCGGTGCCGGTGCCGCTCGCTCACCTCGGAGACGCCGTACACCTCCGCCGCGCGCGAGCCGCGGGTGAGGCGGCACGGATACGCCCCGAGGCGCATGGTGCCCCCCATGTCCGTGACGTGCTGCTGCGACTCCATCAGCGCGATCACCGCGTTGTCGCACTCCGGGGCGAACTCCGACGAATGGCTGTCGTCGAGCCCGCAGACGTTGCGCGCGAACTCGATGATGGCCGTCTGCATGCCGAGGCAAATGCCGAAGAACGGGACGCCATGGATGCGCGCGACCTTGATGGCGTCGACCATCCCTTCCACGCCACGCACAACGAAGCCCCCGGGGACCAGGAGGCCGTCGTGC
>JAQBPZ010000206.1 GCA_028287225.1 Gemmatimonadota bacterium | reverse complement strand
GTGCTCGGCGGCGCCACGAGGCCGACGGCGGGGTGCGTCGCGCGCGCCGGGGCGCCCAGCGTGCTGCCGCCCACCGCACCGCCCGCTGGAGCCACTGCCACGTAGGTGACCTGCTCCTGCGCCGGCGAGGGCGGGCGCGACTCGCCGCGCGAGAAATCGTAGTGGAACGCGGCGTTCAGGATCAGCGCGCCCAGCACCACGTGCGCCGCGAGCGAGAACAGCAGCGGCCCCGAGGGCCGGGGACGCCGGCGCAGCGTCATGCGGCGCCCACGCCCGCCATCTCCCCGAGCAGGCGGCCCGCGCGCGCGGCCGCCTCGGCGATGCGTGCAGGCGTCGTGATGAACGAGATGCGGAAGAAGCCTTCCCCGCCCTGCCCGAACGCGGAACCGGCCATGACCACCACGCCCTGCTCGTCGAGCAGCCGGTCGGCGAACTCGGCGGAGAGGACGCCATCCGGGAGCTTGATCCAGAGGTACATCGTGGCGCACGGCACGTCGCACTCGAAGCCGGCGGCCCGGAAGGCCGTGACCGCGGCGTCGCGGCGCTCCTTGAACACGGCGACGTTGCCCGGCACGAACGACGCCCAGCTTTCCAGCGCGGCGACACCCGCGGCCTGCACGGCCATGAACTGGCCCGTGTCGACGAACGACTTCACCTTGGCGAGCGTGCCGGCGATCTCGGGGCGCGCGACGGCCCAGCCGCAGCGCCAGCCGGTCATGTTGTACGTCTTGGACAGCGAATGGAACTCGATGGCGACGTCGCGCGCCCCGTCGATCTCGAAGATGCTCGGCGGGACGTAGCCGTCGAAGGCCAGCTCGCTGTAGGCGTTGTCGTACACGAGCAGGATGTCGCGCTCGCGGCACACGCGGACCACGCGCTCCAGGTAGTCCCGGGGCGCGATGGCGGCGGTGGGGTTGTTCGGGTAGTTCAGGTACAGGATGCGGGTACGGCGCAGGACGTCGTCCGGGATCTCGTCGAGGTCCACGAGGAAGTCGGTGCGCGGGCGCAGCGCGTAGCGGTAGGGCTCCCCGCTGGCGAGGAGCGTGCCGCCCTGGTACGAGTTGTAGCCCGGCTCGGGGATGATCCCGACCGCGCCCGGCTCCATGTACGCCAGGGCGAGATGCGAGATCCCCTCCTTGGAGCCGAGGAGGGGCACGATCTCCGTCATCGGATTGAATTGCACGCCGAAGCGCGTCTGCATCCAGGCGCTCACCGCCTCGCGGTAGGCCACGAGCCCCATGCCGAAGCCGTAGCGGCTGAGCGCCGGCTCGTGGATCGCGCGGGACATGCGCTCGAGCGCCGCCGGCGGGGGCGCGAGGTCGGCGTCGCCCGCGCCGAGGTCGATGACGTCGACGCCGCGCTCGATCAGCTCGCGCTTCTTCTGCGGGATCTTCGCGAGGGGATACTCGGGCAGCGTGGCGAACCGGGCGGCGAACGGAGGCACTAGGCGGCGGCGGTGACAGGGTTGCTGACTCGGCTCACGCCGTCGATCTCCACTTCTACCACGTCACCCGGGGCAAGGGTCCCTACGCCCTCGGGCGTTCCCGTGAGCACCAGGTCCCCGGGCTCCAGCGTCATGACCTGCGAGATGTACGCGAGCAGCATCGGGATGTCGAACACCATGCTCGACGCCTGGCCGTGCTGCCGCACCACCCCGTTCACTCTCGTCGTCACGGTGAGCCCGGACAGCTCGGCGGGCACCGGCCCGACCGGCCCGACACAGCAGAAGGTGTCGAACCCCTTGGCCCGCGTCCATTGCGAATCGGACTTCTGCAGATCGCGGGCGGTCACGTCGTTGGCGGCCACGAGCCCGCCGACCGCCTCGCGGGCCTCCGCGGCCGTCGCCTGCCGCAGCCGGCGCGACACCACCACCCCGATCTCCCCCTCATACTCCACCTGCCTTGACACCGTTGGCAGCCGGATGGTTTCCCCGTCGCCGATGAGGCTGGAGGGGGGCTTCAGGAACAGGAGAGGCTCCTTGGGCACGTCGTTGCCGAGCTCCTTCGCGTGTGCAGCGTAGTTCCGGCCGACGCAGACGATCTTCGAGGGGGTCAGGGGCATGAATGAATCTAGTGGGGATTAGGGATTGGGATTAGGGATCAGGGATTAGGAACTGACGGGTCTGCCCACTCGGACCTGTCATCCCACGAGCGCGCGCAGCGCGTCGAGTCGGGATCCTCCATCCCTGCGGACGGGCCAGCCACACGGCAGGGACAGCAGATCCCGACACTCGGTCGCTGCGCTCCCTCCTGCGGGATGACAGCCGCCGGGGACGCCCAGCCAGCCCCGGTCGGAGTGGCGTCCCGGGCAGTTCCTAATCCCTAATCCCTAATCCGACTGATCCCTAATCCCTGCTCCCGTAGAACTCCCGCACCTTCCCCAGCAGCATCCCCCACCGCCCGATGGCGCGCGTGGCCGGGGGAAGGGCGTCCAGGAGGCCGCGGCCGTAGCGCTTGGTCACGATGCGCGGATCGCCGATGACCACCACGCCGCGGTCGGTGCCGGTGCGGATCAGGCGGCCGAAGCCCTGCTGCAGGCGGAGCGAGGCGTGCGGCAGCATGAACTCGGCAAAGGAGTTGCCGCCGCGCGCCTCGATGGCCTCGCACTGCGCCGCGGTGACCGGCTCGGAGGGAACCCGGAAGGGCAGCTTGGCGATCACCAGGCCGCGCAGCGCGTCGCCGGGCACGTCCACCCCTTCCCAGAACGACGCCGTGCCCAGGAGGATCGCGTTGCCCGCGTCGCGGAACCGGGCGAGCAGCACGTCGCGGCTCTCGTCGCCGTGCACCAGCAAGGGCCACCGGCGCTCGATCCCGCGCGCGCGAAGCTCGGACGCGAGCTGCCGCACCTCGCGATGGCTCGTGAACAGCACGAACAGCCCGCCGTCCGCCGCCTCCGCGAGGTCCACCGTGATGCGCGCGATGCCGGCGCGATGGCCGTCGGGATCGGTGTTGGGCGCGGGGATCTCGCTCGGGATGACGAGCAGCGACTGTGTCGCGTACTGGAAGGGCGAGGGGAACACCGCCGTCGTCGGCAGGAGATCCGGCTCGTCGAGGCCCAGCCGCGCGGTGAGGAAGTCGAACCGGCTCGCGTCGTTCGCCACGTTGCCGTTCGACGCCGTCAGCGTGGCGCTCGTGACGATGGTGCTGTCGAGCCGCTTGAAGAGATCCTCGCGGAGGATCGGCGCCAGGTCCAGCGGCACGGACGACACGACGACCGACCGCTCCTTGCCGCGCACCTCCACCCAGCGCACGCTGTCGTCGTCCGGCGGCGGGGCGAGGCTGCGCCGCAGGCCGTCCCCGTTCGACTGCAGCCGCTTCGTCACGGCGCGCATCTCGTTCAACAGCGGCGCGAGCGCTTCGTCCAGCTTGGTGCTGCCCTCGATGCGCTCGCGCACCAGCTTCAGCCCCTCGGCCAGCAGCGCGATCTCGCCGAGCGTGTCCTCGAGCGCCAGCGACAGGCCGGCCTTCCAGACCGGGTGCGTCGCGAAGCTCGCGTCGAGCCGCACCACGGGCTGCCCCGCCTCCGCGATGAAGACGTCGAGCATGTCGAACAGGAGCGCGCTCTTCTCGCCCAGCGCGCGCACGGCGGGCTCGAGCCGTGCCTCCACGAGATCCAGGCTCGCGGTGCTGAGGAGGTCGTTGCTGGCCGAGAGCCGCGTGGCGAGCGCGGGGAGCAGCCCCTTGCCGCGGCGGTCCAGGCGGCCCACGAGGCGCTGCAACCCGCGGCGCGAGACCGTGCTGCCGAGGTGCGTGGCCGCCGCGTCTTCCAGGTGGTGTCCTTCGTCGACGACGAGGCGTCCGTACGCGGGCAGCACGGCCGCATCGTCCCAGTTCTGCGCCGCGCGGCGCACGGCCAGGTCGGCGAGCAGCAGGTGATGATTCACCACGATCACGTCGGCCTCGGCGGCGGCGCGGCGCGCCTTGAACACGAAGCAGCTCTCGAAGTACGAGCACTTCATCCGGGTGCAGATGTCCCCTTCCGCCGACACTTCGTCCCAGACCTCGGGGCGCGGCGGCGTGGGGAGATCCGCGAGCGAGCCGTCGGAGGTGCGCTCGGCCCACGCGGCGAGCGACTTCACCTCGCGCGCCATGCCGTCGTCGAACAGCTGCGCCGCGCCGCCGGCCGCCTGCTCCAGGCGCGCGAGGCAGAGATAGTTGCGCCACCCCTTCAGGAGCGCGAACCGCACCTTCTGGTCGCTGAGCGCCTTCGCCAGGAAGGGCAGGTCCTTGTTGAACAGCTGCTCCTGGAGGTTGATCGTGTTGGTGGAGACGATCGTGCGCTCGCCGTTCGCCGCGGCCCAGCGCAGCGCCGGCACCAGGTAGCCGAGCGACTTGCCGACGCCGGTGCCCGCCTCGAGCAGGCCCACGCCGCCCTCGTTGTAGACGCGGGCGATCGTTGCCGCCATCGCGCGCTGGCTCTCGCGGTCCTCGTAGCGCGCGTGCTGCGCGGCGATCAGCCCGTCGGGCCCCAGGTCGTGCGCGACGCTCACCGGATCCAGCCGCACCTTCGCGTCGGCGGTGGGGACCTCGACGACGACGTAGAGCGCAGTCGCCTCGTTGTCGATGATGCCGAAGCCGATGCCGTCATCGTGCATTCGCGCGGCCACGTCGTAGTCGGCACCCGAGGGCTCGAGCACTCCCGAGGGATGGTTGTGCAGCAGCATCTCGCCGCGGCGCGCGAAGCCGGGGAGCGCGAGCACGCTGCCGACGTCGCCCCGCGCGACGACCCGCGCGGTCTGCACCACGCCCTCGTCGTTCAGCGTGCAGACGAAGCACACCTCGCGGCCACCGGCCAGGCTGACGGCCGCGCGCATCGCCGCCGCCGCCGGCTTCGCGAGGCGGTTGGAGACGGCGGGCTTGGGAGCGGGGCGCGTGGCGGGCACCCCTGAAGATACACCGAAAGGGCGATCTTGTCAGTCGGCGACGCGGTGATGGGGCGGTAGGACGGTAGGACGGTAGGACGGTAGGGCAGTCGGACCGACGAGCAGTTTGTCGGTCTACGGTTTTTCGGTATACGGCCGGCCCGGTCAGCCCCTGCGTCCCGAGGCATGCCGTGAACCGACAAACCGTAAACCGAAAAACCGTCCTGCCGTCCTACCGTCCTACCGCACTCACGTCTTGAGCGGCTTCTTCTTCGCCGCCGGGAAGAGCACGTTGTTCAGGATCAGTCGGTAGCCCGGACTCCCCTTGTGCAGCGAGAGGTCGGTGGGCGGATTGCCGATGGCGTGCTGCGGATCTTCCGGATCGTGTCCGCCAAGGTACGTCCACGTGCCCTTGCCGTAGTCGCCGTGAATGTACTTCACCCACGGCGCGCCCTCCTCGGTGGCCAGCACGACGTCGGCCGGCTTCAGCGTCGCCTTGGTGAACGACGTGGTCACGCCATAGAAGTCGTTCAGCACGCTCCGGTGATCCTGCACCAGCATGCTGGGCACGGGATCGAACTTCGCCGAGAAGTTGAAGAGCGTGAAGGTGCCGAGAGGCTGTCGGCGTCCGGGCACGTTCACCTGGTGGCCGTCGATGTCGCTCATGGAGTTCACGAAGGGCGAGCGCTCGATGTGCACGTCGCGGAAGGCGAGGGCTCGGCTCCAGTTCATGCGCGTGTCCGCATCCGGCTCCACGGGAGACCCGTCGGCGAACTCGCCGGCGATGTCCACGTCGTGGCCGGCGATGGCCAGCTCGAGCGTCTCGGTGGCGCCGCACATCGCGAACAGGAAGCCACCGCGCTCCACGAACGCGCGGATGCGCTCCGCCACGTCCTTCTTCAATCCGGGCACGCTGGGGTAGCCGAGCTTCTTCGCCATGGCCGCGTTGGACGCGACCATGTCGCGGAACCACGGGGCGTCGCGGTATCCGAGGTGGAACTTGTTGAACTGCCCGGTGAAGTCCTCGTGGTGCAGGTGCAGCCAGTCGTACTTCGACAGGTCGCCGCGCTCCACCTGCTCGTCGTACACGGGGGTGAAGTCGATGCCGGCATACTTGAGCGCGAGGGTCACCGCGTCGTCCCACGGCTGCGCGTCGGGGGGCGTGTACACCGCGATGCGGGGCGCCTTCTCCAGCGGCACGCTCTCCATGTTGCCCCCGGCCATCTCCCGCCGCACCGCCGAGAGCGTGGCGTCGTTCAACGGCTCCACGCTGATGCCGGCCAGCGCCGCCTGGCGCCGGATCTCGGGCGCATCGGGCAGCAGGAACGAGCCACCGCGGTAGTTCAGCAGCCACTCGGCCACGATGCCGCTGCGCATGGCATTGTACGTGAGGCCGTACGCCTTGAGGTGGTCGGTCTGCGCGTCGTCCATCGGCACGAGCAGCCGCTGTGCGCCGAGCGGATGCGCAGCGGCGAGCAGCAGCGCGAGGACGACGAGGACGACGAGGCGCGCCTGGCGCGCGATGGACGGGATCATGGAGTCGGCACGGCGGCGCGCACGAGGTCGAGCTCGCGTCGCGCCTGGGGGAGGAGCGCGCTCTGCGGCGCGGAGAGGATGAGGTGCTCGAGGTGCGCGATGGCGCCGGCGCGATCGCCACGCCGCCTGAGCGTGCGCGCCCACTCGAGCTCCGCCTCGGCGGCTTCAGGCGCATCGGGGGCGGTGCCGACGATCCGGGTCCACAGTGTCACCGCACCGGCGTCGTCGCCGCGCGCGGCGCGCAGGCGCGCGGCGGCGAGCAGCAGCGCCGGCGCGGCCTCCACGTGACGATCGGCGGCCTCGGTGAAGCGGGCGGCGGCGGTGGCGGTGTCGCCGCGGGCGAGCGCGAGGAAGGCGGCACCGAGAGCAGCGCCATCCTCGCCTCGCGTCCGCGACACGATGCCAAGCGCGAAGGCGAGCTCCGGGCCCGGCTCGCGTGCATTGCGCAGGAGCAGCCGCGCGTCGGCGAGACGGCCTTCGTACAACGCCAGCCAGCCGGCGGCATCGCTCGAGTCGGCGTCGGGACCCGTGCCGAGGGCGGCGCGTGCGCGCACGAGGTCGCCCGCGCGCACGTAGGCGTTGGCCAGCTCGCGGGAGAGGCGCGCGTGCTGGCCGGGTGCCAGCACACGGTCGTACTTCGTGACGAGCGCCTCGGCCTCGGGCGCGCGGCCGAGCGCCGAGAGCGCGGCGACGTGCAGGGGGAGATAGTCGCGCACGAGGCGGTCTGGCTCGCCGCCCGCGTCGTTCAGGGGCAGGAGCGTGAGGACCTCGGCGGGCGCGCCGCTCCGCAGGGCGGCAGTGGCGGCGCGAAGGGCGAGCTCCGGGGTGCGATGCACGCGGAGCGCCGCGCCCAGCGCCGCCCGCGCCAGCGGGAAGCGCTCTTCGGTAAGCGCCCGCTCGCCGAAATCGGCCCAGGCGGCGGCCGTCGCCGAGTCGGGCGCCACGTCGCGCAGCGCCTCCCACGCGTCCTGCGGGCGGCCCCAGGCGAGCTCCAGCTCGGCCAGCGCGCGGCGGGCACCGAGGGTGGCGGTGGAATGCAGGAGCTGCCGGACGGAGTCGCGCGTCGCCGCCGGCGTCGGCGCCAGCGCATAGCTCGCGGCGCTCGCGAGGTATGGCGCATCGGCCAGCGCGTTGCGCCAGGCGCCGGCGCTCGCGGTCCACTGCCCCTGCGCGGCCCGCAGCTGCGCGGTCTCGAACTCCAGGTCGCGCGCATTGCCGAGGGTGCGGCGGCTGAGCTGCACGATGCTGTCGGCGCGCACGGGCTGCCCCATGGCGATGAGGATGCGGGCGTACTCGCGGTACGGCGTGGGATCGCGCGGCAGCTCGCGCGTCCAGCGGTCGAAGGCGGCGCGCAGCTGGTCGTCGCGCCGCAGGATCTGGAGCGTGCGGAGCTGCACGCTGCGGTAGAGCGGCTCCCGGGGGCGGCTGGCGATCAGCGAGTCGAGCACCGGCAGCAACGAGTCGCTCGTCTGGAGCTCGGCATACGCGCGCTCCAGTCCGAGCAGCGCGCCGCTCCCGCCCGAGCGCCCGAGCGCCGTCCGGAACAGAAGCGCGGCCTCGCGGTACCTGCCTGCGTTCTCCATGTCGTAGGCGCGCATGACCTCGGGCGGCTCCGTCGTCTCCTGCGCTCGGGCGGGCGCCGCCGCGGCCAGGACGATGAGTGCAGCGCGCACGAGGCGACGCACCATCCCGGCGCACCCCGGCTCAGCGCGGCGAGCCATTGTTCAGGCGCGTGAAGTAGTCGAGGATCGCACGCCGCTCGTCGGCGGAGAGGCCGCGCAGCTCCTCCCAGGTGGGCGGGCGGAAGCGTGTCGCGCCCTTCGCGTCCACCTTCGTGGCGGGGGTGAAGGTCTCCGACCCAGTCGCCGTCTTCGCCTCGCGCTTGCCGGAATCCTCGCGCTCCTCCTTCTCCAGCGACTTGCCGGCGTCGAGCAGGCGGCGGAAGAGCTGCTGCTGCCGCGCGAGCGTCGCCGCGTCCACGCGACCGCCATCCAGCTGCTCGGCGAGCTGCCGCGCTTCCTGCGCCAGCTGGGCGGCGCGCTCGCCACCGGCCGCGTC